>NZ_JBRRDY010000036.1:0-53228 GCF_056759935.1 Stenotrophomonas sp. STEN035 | reverse complement strand
TTGGGGGGTTGTTTCCCTGGTATTTTTGTAATGTTCGGCCCTCGCCATGGTGGGCAGGGGGCCTGCGCGTTAGGGCCTCAGCTGAGCTGGGCTCGGCTCTACAGGGAGCTCTTTGCCTTGTGGGAGCGGCGTAAGCCGCGAAGCTGACGGTGCTTGAGTCGAAGAGGGCTGTGGCCAGCTGGAGCTGTGGTTTTGCGGCTTACACCGCTCTTGCACGGGGCGCCGGTAAGGCCCCTGCCGAGCATGGCTCGGCACTACCCTATGGCTGTCTCTAAGTTCCTGATTTCTTCCGGTAAAAGCCCCTTAAGTGGCGGCGAAAAACCGGCGTTTGTGATAGACTCCGCAGGTTGATCCGAGTTTCCGGCAGGGCGGCCCGTCAAGGTGCCGCCAGCGGACGGGATCGCTACCTGACAACGGAACCCGAATGGCAGAAAACGCCAAGGAAATCATCCAGGTCAACCTGGAAGACGAGATGCGCAAGAGCTACCTCGATTACGCGATGAGCGTGATCGTCGGCCGCGCACTCCCCGATGCCCGCGATGGCCTCAAGCCAGTTCATCGCCGCGTCCTGTTTGCGATGAACGAGCTGGGTGCGCACAGCAACAAGGCGTACTTCAAGTCGGCGCGTATCGTCGGTGACGTGATCGGTAAGTACCACCCGCACGGCGATCAGTCGGTCTACGACGCGCTGGTGCGTTTGGCGCAGCCATTCTCGCTGCGTTACATGCTGGTGGACGGCCAGGGTAACTTCGGTTCGGTCGACGGCGACTCGGCAGCAGCAATGCGTTACACCGAGGCACGCATGTCGCGCCTGACGCATGAGCTGATGGCCGATATCGACAAGGAAACCGTCGATTTCCAGCCCAACTACGACGAAAAGGAACTGGAGCCGACGGTCATGCCGACCCGGTTCCCGAACCTGCTGGTCAATGGTTCGGCCGGTATCGCGGTGGGCATGGCGACCAATATTCCGCCGCACAACCTCACCGAAGCCATCACCGCTTGTATCGCGCTGATCGACGATCCGGCTATCGACGTTGACGGCTTGATGGAATACATCCCGGGTCCGGATTTCCCCACTGCCGGCATCATCAATGGCACCGCCGGCATCATCGCCGGTTACCGCACCGGTCGTGGCCGCGTGCGCATCCGTGCCAAGGCTGATATCGAAGTGGCTGACAATGGTCGTGAGTCGATCATCGTTACCGAAATTCCGTACCAGGTGAACAAGGCGCGGTTGATCGAGAAGATCGCCGAGCTGGTCAAGGAAAAGAAGCTCGAAGGCATCAGCGAGCTGCGCGATGAGTCCGACAAGGATGGCATGCGCATCTACATCGAAATCAAGCGCGGCGAGTCGGCCGAGGTTGTGCTCAACAACCTGTACCAGCAGACCCAGATGGAGTCGGTGTTCGGCATCAACATGGTGGCGCTGGTCGATGGGCGGCCGAAGCTGTTGAACCTCAAGGAAGTGCTGGAGGCGTTCATCCGCCACCGCCGTGAGGTTGTGACCCGCCGCACCATCTTTGAACTGCGCAAGGCGCGTGCGCGTGCGCACGTGTTGGAAGGCCTGACTGTTGCCCTGGCCAACATCGATGAAATGATCGAGTTGATCAAGACCTCGGCCAATCCGGCTGAAGCCAAAGAGCGCATGCTCTCCAAGGTGTGGCAGCCGGGTCTGGTTGGTGCGCTGCTGGGCGCCGCCGGCGCCGAGGCCTCGCGCCCTGAAGACCTGCCCAAGGGTATTGGTCTGGTCGACGGCAACTACCAGCTCAGCGAAGTCCAGGCCACGCAGATTCTGGAAATGCGTCTGCACCGCCTGACCGGGCTGGAGCAGGACAGGCTGACCGAAGAATACAAGCAGCTGCTGGAAGTCATTGCTGGCCTGATCCGCATTCTGGAAAACCCGGACGTGCTGCTGCAGGTCATCCGCGATGAGCTGGAAAGCGTGCGCGCCGAGTTTGGCGATGCGCGTCGTACCGAGATCCGTCACAGCGAAGAAGATCTGGACATCCTCGATCTGATCGCACCGGAAGACGTGGTGGTTACCTTGTCGCGTGCCGGTTACGTCAAGCGTCAGCCGGTCAGCGCCTACCGCGCACAGCGCCGCGGTGGCCGTGGCCGCAGTGCCGCCGCGACCAAGGACGAGGATTCGATCGAACAGCTGTGGCTGGTCAACACCCATGACACGCTGTTGACCTTCACCAGCTCGGGCAAGGTGTTCTGGCTGCCAGTGCATCAGCTGCCCGAAGCCGGTTCCAATGCACGTGGCCGGCCGATCATCAACTGGATCGCGCTGGAGAACGGCGAGCGCGTGCAGGCTGTGTTGCCGGTGCGCGAGTACGATGAAAACCACTTCGTGTTCTTCGCTACCCGCAACGGTACGGTCAAGAAGACCCCGCTGAGCGAGTTCGCATTCCGTCTGGCGCGCGGCAAGATCGCCATCAACCTCGATGACGGTGACGCGCTGGTCGGCGTCGGCCTCACCGATGGTGAGCGTGACATCGTGCTGTTCGCCTCCAACGGCAAGACCGTCCGCTTCGGCGAAGACAAGGTCCGCTCGATGGGCCGTACTGCCACCGGCGTGCGCGGCATCAAGATGCCCAAGGGCGAGGAAGTGGTCAGCCTGATCGTTGCCGAAAGCGCTGGCGGCGTTGAGGATGAGAATGAAGAGGACAACGGCGTGGAGGAAGTAGCAGTGGACGGCGGCGAGATCGTCGAAGCTGCAGACGATGCTGGTGTGCAGTACATCCTGACCGCGACCGAGAACGGCTACGGCAAGCGCACCCCACTGGCGGATTACCCGCGCAAGGGGCGCGGCACGCAGGGCGTGATCGGCATCCAGACCAGCGAGCGCAACGGCAAGTTGGTCAGCGCGGTGCTGCTGGGCACCGGCGATGAGGTGTTGTTGATTTCCGACGGTGGCACCTTGGTGCGTACCCGTGGTTCGGAGATTTCGCGCGTCGGCCGTAACACCCAGGGCGTGACCTTGATCCGTCTGTCCAAGGGCGAGAAGCTGCAGGCGGTTGAACGCCTGGATGCTTCGCTCGAGGCTGAGGATGAGGTGCTGGAAGATGATGCTGCAGGCACTGTGGAAGCAGTGGCACCGGCAGCGCCGGAGGCCTGATTCTCCGGGCTTTGCGTTTTGAAAAAGCGCCGGCATGCCGGCGCTTTTTTTGTGCTTTTGTCTGGTTTTATCAGCCAGGAGCTTCCCCTCCCCCCAACCCCTCTCCCGTAAACGGGAGAGGGGTTGGGGGGAGGGCAGGCTTCTAGCGAGCAATCCAGGACTCAGCCCCTGCGACTAATGTCGCAGCGACAAACACCGCCCGGCTGTCCGACTCTCTACCAGCAACGTCCTTGGAGAGGGAGAGGCCCCAGATGTATCAGGATCTTGGTCGCAACCAGGCCAACTACACCGCGCTGTCGCCGTTGAGCTTCCTGCGCAAGGCGGCAACCGTGCATCCGCGGCGCTTGGCAGTCATCCATGGTGAGCGCCGCCTAAACTGGGCGCAGGTTTACCAGCGCTGCCGCCGACTGGCTTCAGCCCTGCAGCAATTGGGCATAGGCAGGGGCGATACCGTCGCCGCGTTGCTGCCCAATACTCCGGCGATGATCGAGCTGCACTACGGGCCTGCGATGCTCGGCGCGGTGTTGAACACACTTAACACCCGGCTGGATGCGAAGACCCTGGCCTTCATGCTGGATCACGGTGAGGCGAAAATCGTATTCAGCGACCGTGAGTTCGCACCATTGATGGAACAGGCGTTGGCGCTGTGCAAGCAGCCGCCGCAGCTCATCGACGTCGATGATGCAGAGATCGAAAGCGGTGCGTTCCTTGCTGAGATCGAGTACGAAGCGCTGCTGGCCACTGGTGACCCGGACTTCGCATTCGAGCTGCCAGCCGATGAGTGGGATGCAATCACTCTGAACTACACCTCCGGTACAACTGGTGACCCCAAAGGCGTGGTCTACCACCATCGCGGTGCGTACTTGAATGCGGTGGCGAACATCATCGACTGGGGCATGCCGCAACACCCGGTGTATCTGTGGACGCTGCCAATGTTCCACTGCAACGGCTGGTGTTTCCCGTGGACCATGGCTGCGGTGGCCGGCACCCAGGTCTGCCTGCGCCGGTTTGATCGCAAGCGTGTGCTGGAAATGATGCGCGAACATGGCGTCAGTCATTACTGCGGCGCACCGGTTATTCACGCTGCGCTCGCGGCCGCGCCCGAAGAAAGTAAACAGGGCTTGGTCGGCATCAAGGGCCAGGTCGCAGGTGCAGCACCGCCGGCAGCAGTGCTGGAGGAAATGGAACGCATGGGCGTGGAGATCACTCACGTCTACGGACTGACCGAGGTCTATGGTCCGGCGTCGATCTGCCAGCCGCAGGCCGAATGGGCGCAGCTGCCGATTGCCGAACGTGCCGAGCTCAACAGCCGCCAAGGCGTGGCCTGCCTGTTGCAGGAAGACATGCAGGTGCTGGACCCGGAAACCCTGCAGCCGGTGCCGTGGGATGGCGTCAGCGTTGGCGAGATCATGTTCCGCGGCAACATCACCATGCAGGGTTATCTGAAGAATCCTCGTGCAACCGCTGAGGCTTTTGCTGGCGGCTGGTTCCATACCGGTGATCTGGCCGTGGTCCATGCCAATGGTGCAGTCAAAATCCGCGACCGCTCCAAGGACGTGATCATCTCCGGCGGCGAGAACATTTCGTCGCTGGAAGTGGAAGATGTGCTGTGCAGGCACCCGGCGGTGTTGGCGGCTGCGGTGGTTGCGCGGCCTGATCCGAAGTGGGGGGAAACGCCTTGCGCCTTTGTTGAGCTGAAGGAGGCCACGAACCTTGAAGCAATTGAAGCGCTCGCGCACTGCCGCCAGCACCTGGCAAGCTTCAAGCTGCCGCGGCGCTTTGTTTTCGGTCCGCTGCCGCGCACCGCTACGGGCAAAGTGCAGAAGTTCAGCCTGCGCGACGTGGCCAGGGAGCTGGTCGATATCGAGTGATGCTGCTTTCATGCAGGGCAGCAGATGTGCCGGAGCAGGTGGGGCGGCAAGGTACTTGCGGTTCGAGTCAAACGCTTCTAGAGTCCGGCCATATCCGCCAATTCAGGGAAGGTCATGCGCTCAAAGATTGTGGGTTTCATGTTGCTTGCTGTCGCGGTCACCGCCAGTCCGCTGGTCGTTGCAGGGAATGCCGAACCTTTGCAGCTCGCACCCGCTGAAGCCCTGAAGCTTTGGACCCCAAGTGGAGGGGAGTTTCATCCCCGGGTGCCAAGGGATCTAGGCAAGGTGGCGTTCGCGGAAGAAGTTACTGTTGCCTACACGGTAACCAAGCGCGGTCGAACCAAGGATGTCGAGGTGATCGAGGCGAAGCCGGCTGGCGCAAGCTCCCAATGGGCGATCAATGCCGTCAAGGCCATGCGTTTTGATCCCACCGAGAGCAATTCGGCGCGTCAACCGGTTCGTAGTCAGTTGTCGACGCGTTGGGATGGATCGGCACGCTAGAACTCACACTGAAATGATGAACAAAGCCGGGCGTTGCCCGGCTTTGTTGTGTGGCTGGCGTGCCTGTAGTGCCGAACCATGCTCGGCAGAGGCTTCACTGGCAATCCCAATGCCGAGCATGGCTCGGCACTACCGGTAGAGCACCAGCCGAGCATGGCTTGGCTCCACAGGCGTCGATATGACTGAGCGTTACGGCCGGCGACTCAGCGCGGTATACGCACCATGCGTTCCAGCAGGTGGTCGACGATTCCGGCTGGGTTGGCGGTGCGGCCTACGTGGGTCACCGAGGTCTGCACCACCGAACTGCGCTTGGCGGTCAGGAAATGGAAGCGGGCACGCGGTGGCAATTGTGCGATCGGCCCGGCGCTTGGCTCACCACGACAGATCGCGACGATGGCATCCAGCCACGGCCGCATTGCAGCCTGATCCAGTTGCGGCGCAAACGCCTGCAGACGCGCGACATCAATCTCGATCGCGGCTTGCAGGTGTCCTGCGCTGGGGCAGGAGACGATCACCCCCACGTTGATGAATTCCTCGCGCTCCACCCGCGGTACGACGCGGATGATGGCGTAATCATAGGTATGCAGCGTGGGCACGGATGGCCTCCTGTACGAAGGCTTCGCGCAATTGCAGGCGACGCTTCAAATAGCTGGCGTATGCCGAACGGTAGGCGGTCGAATCGACAAAGAATGGCTCGGTCTGCAACCAGCTGTCCGGAATCTGGGCGACGACGTCGTCGATGACCGCGTCGGTCAGCAATGGTGCCAGCGCCGTGTCGGCTTCGGCGATGCGAGCGGCGAACGGTAGCAACACGTGGTCCTTGATCAACACGAATGGCTTGCCACAGGCTTCGCCGGCGTTCTCCCAATCGTGGTGGAAGTACAGCGCCGCGCCGTGATCAATCAGATAGAGCTTGCGGTGCCAGACCATCAGGTTGGGATTGCGCGCGGTGCGATCGACGTTGCTGGTGTAGGCATCAAACCAGACGATGCGCGAGGCCAGTTCGGCGTCGGGTTGCATCGCAGCAGGATCGTAGTTGATTGCGCCGGGCAGGTAGTCGCTGCCCAGGTTGGTGCCCTCGCTGGCGCGGATCAGGTCCTGGATTTCCGGGTCGGGCTCGGTGCGGGCGAATTCGCGGTCCAGTTCAACCAAGGCGATGTCTGGCATCGGCAGGCCCAATAGCTGCGCAAGCCGGCCAACCACGAGTTCGGCAATCAGTGCTTTGGGGCCTTGGCCGGCACCACGGAACTTGATGACGTACATGCCATCGTCATCGGCTTCGATCACCGCTGGCAGTGAACCGCCTTCGCGCAGTGGTGTGATGTAGCGGGTGGCGTGAACGGTTTTCACGTGAATGTGCTGTCTGGAAGAAGGGCAAGCCTAGCGCAAAGCTGGCGCTCCCGGTGGTGTGGCTGATGGCGGGCGTTGGTGCGCCGTGCAGTGAGATGCATGCCAGAGCCAAGCGAGTTGCAGCTTGAGATCAAAGCCTGGCGTGCTGGTTCGCATGAGGGCTATCGATGCAGTGCTGGGATGGACTGGCGATAACCCGGTTGCGTCCTTCGTGCTTGGCTCGGTACACAGCAAGGTCTGCGCGCTCCAGTGCGCTTTCCAGATCATCCGCTGCTGCCACCAGAGTGACGCCGAAACTGGCGGTCATGGTCTGCTTCGCTGGTGAGCAGCGCATCTCGCTGAGGCCGATGCGGATACGTTCGGCAATCCGGATGGCGGTCGGTAGATCAGCGCAGCGCAACAGCAGCACGAATTCTTCACCACCGAAGCGCGCGACCAGATCACCCGGGCGCGTCATCTGCTGCAGCAGTACGCCGACCTGGCGTAGTACGTTGTCACCGGCTGCGTGGCCCCAGGTGTCGTTGACCTGTTTGAAATGGTCGACGTCGCAGGCAAGCAGCGCCCAATGGTTGGCGGGACTGTGCTGCAGGCGCTGGTTGGCGATCTCGAAGAAGGCGCGGCGGTTGAGCAGGAGGGTAAGGGGATCGTGGTTGCGCTCGTGGCGCAGTTCCCCCATCAGTTGCTGGGCCAGCCCGCCCAGCAGCAGAAACAATAGCCACAGATTGAGCAGCAGGTTGAAGGCCAGCATCCACAGCCATAGGCCGGAGCGCGGCAAGCCGCTGCTGGTGAACCAGCCGGCCAGCAACCAGGCCAGGAGGGGCCGCAGAATCGCGTACGCCACCAGCAACAGGTAGGTCCGGCGCAACAGGCGCTCGAAGAGCGTGTCGGGTTGCTCGCGGCCAAACAGCGTTGGCAGTGCCAGCGCAAGCAGCAGACCCATGCCGAGGTTGAGGAAGACGATGCGCGCGCCCAGTACGTCACTGAGTCTGGAGAAGCAGAATAATGCGAACAAGGTAATCAGGCTGATGGCCAGTGCGGCCGGCACCGGCACTCTGCCGCCGGATCTGAGCGCGAAACCCTGCGCCGTGGCCCAGCTTCCCGCACAGTACAAGGCGCCAGTCAGTACCGACCAGGTCGCCATCCGGGCGTTGTCCATCAGGATCTGCGCGGCCAGTGGAAACGCGGTGCAGATATAGCCAGCCGCCAACCACAGCAGGTAGCGGTGTTCGCGCAATGAACGCCAGCCGGCCAGCAGCGCCAATCCCAACAGCAGGGAGGTGGCGGGGACCACAAGCGGGAAGTACTGTTCAGCGGTGGCGCTCAAGGGTCAAGCCACGTTCGGCGGTTTGGACAGGCGAGGGTGCAGAGTATATGGGTACGCAGGCGACATACGATGGTTGGCGCAGCACCTGCGTGGTTTTCCCTCGGCGGTGTGCTGGAGCGACGACGCAGGCACTGCTGGGTCTGCTTGCGGCCTTGGCGTTGGTGTCCTGCAGTACGGTGCCATCGCCTGCGCCGGGAGCATCGGCGCCACAGGTGCGCGATGAGATCGTGCGGCGCATTCCGGCGACCGTCGCTGATCGCGCTGGTTGGGCAGGTGATATCCGCGTGGCCTTCGACGCGCAGCACATCGAGCCTTCGGTCGAGAACATCTGCGCAACGCTGGCGGTGATCGAGCAGGAGTCCGGCTATCGCGCCAATCCAGAGGTGCCCAATCTGCCGCGGATTGCGCGGGGCGAAATAGATCGCCGTGCCGCCACCGTGCATATACCGAAGTTGCTGGTGGATGCAGGTCTGAAGGTGAAGGGCAGTGATGGCTTCAGCTATGGCGAGCGGCTGGCGCGGGTGCGCAACGAGCGTGATCTGAGTGAGTTGTACGAGGAAATCATCGGTCGTGTGCCGATGGGCCAGCGTTTGTTTGCTGGCAAGAATCCCGTGCAGACCGGCGGCGCGATGCAGGTCAGCATTCCGTTTGCACAGGCCAATGCACAGAACTACCCCTATCCGGTGGCGCGCAGCATCCGCGATGAAGTTTTCACCCGGCGCGGCGGCGTGTACTTCGGCATCGCGCATCTACTCGATTACCGGACCCCCTACACGCAGAAGGTACATCGTTTTGCTGACTACAATGCCGGCCGCTACGCCAGTCGCAATGCGGCGTTCCAGAGCGCGGTAAGCACGCTTACAGGTGTTTCGTTGGCGCTTGATGGTGATCTGCTGGTGCCGGGTGCACCTATCGACAAGCCAAGCCAGACTGAACTGGCGGTGCGCAGCTTGGCGCCACGACTG
Source organism: Stenotrophomonas sp. STEN035 (assembly GCF_056759935.1). Taxonomy (NCBI): domain Bacteria; kingdom Pseudomonadati; phylum Pseudomonadota; class Gammaproteobacteria; order Lysobacterales; family Lysobacteraceae; genus Stenotrophomonas; species Stenotrophomonas sp. STEN035. The sequence goes on along the minus strand of NZ_JBRRDY010000036.1, from coordinate 44,093 downwards.
CGCATGGATGAACGTGAGATACGACGCGCGCTTGCGCAGTCGGATCGGTTGGAATTCAGCAACAGCGCGCTGCATTCGCAGGTGTTCGCGCTGGCCGATGCACGTGCCGGAAAGGCCTTGCCGCGCGCACTGATTCCCGGCATCCGCCTGGACAGCCCCAAGATCACCCGGGAACTGACCACCGAATGGTTCGCCAACAGAGTAGACAGCCGCTACCGCCAATGCCTGCAGAGGTAGTGCCGAGCCATGCTCGGCAGGGGCGCTACCGACAGACAGGTTGTGGGAGCGGCGTAAGCCGCGAAGCCGACGCCAATGAGATTGCAGGGGTAACCGTGATCAGATGGAGTATCAGCTTCGCGGCTGACGCCGCTCCTACAAATCCGGATCTGTGGACCGATGCAGATGGTCGCTACAGCCACAGACGCGCCCGTAGTGCCGAGCCATGCTCGGCAAGAGCGTTACCGATAGACAGGCTGTAAGAGCGGCGTAAGCCGCGAAGCCGACGCCAATGAAATTGCAGGAGTAACCCTGATCAGGCGGACCACCAGCATCGCGGCTTACGCCGCTCCCACAACCGCACATAATCGCTTGGCTTGCTTCAGGCCTTGACTGGATGCCGCGCAAGCGCGCGGGCGCCGGTGATGATCATGCGGATCATCTGCGACATTTCTTCGATCAATTCAGGGTCGCGCTGTTCGGGCAGATCGATCGCGCTGCCGCCCATTGCGAACACCAGCCGGGTAATCGCTTTGGCGGCCAGCGCGGGTTCGTGCAGGGTTGCACCATCAAGTGCGGCCAGCCGCACAAGGTCGGCTTTCAGCTCTTCCTCGAAATACTCCAGCTCGCGGTCCACAGCGTGCTTGAACGCGTCCGAGCCGGCAGTGCCTTCACGCAGCAGCACGTGCATCAGGCGGTCGTCGGCGCGCAGCTGCTCCATGAAGGTTTCCACCGACAGGCGGATCACCCCGCGATTGCTGTCGGCCGCGCGCAAGCGCGCCTGGCCGATGATGGTGCGCAGCGAACGACCGGCCAGATCAATCAGTGCAACCGTCAATTCATCCATGTCGCGGAACTGGCGATAGAACGAATTCGGCGCGATGCCAGCCTCGCGCGCAACCTCGCGCAGGCTGAGGGTGGAAACGCTGCGGTGCGGGCCGATAAGGGATAAAGCGGCAGCCAACAGGTCGTCACGCGAGATGGAAGCCTTGCGCGCCGGGTGCAGGTCGTCTTGTGCGGGCAGGGGCTGTTCGCGTGCTGTCATGGGGCTCGGGCCGGTCAGGTGCGTGAATCATAGCCTGTACTGGCAATATACAACTGTATACACAGTCGTATGCTCGGCCGTATAGTGCGCCACATGAGTGCTGTCTACCGCAATACCTCGCCGCCGCCGATCCCGTGGCTGAGTGAAGGCTTCTTTGATTTCTGGTCTTCCCGGCTGCATCCGCTGTGGACGCTGCGGCGGCCACTGGCCAGGTTGGTGGCGCGGCACGCGGCCAGCGCTGATGCTGTCACCCTTGAATTGCAGCCCAATCGCCACTTCCGTGGTGTTCAGGCAGGCCAGCACATCAATCTGGGTGCCGAGCTGGACGGGCGCCTGACCACGCGCAGCTATAGCCCCGCCCTGCTCGAGAATGGCCGCCTTGCGATCACGGTCAAGCGTATCGCCGGTGGCAAGCTGAGCCAGTACCTGTCTGAACAGGCGGTCATTGGCGAGGTGCTCGCGTTGGGTCAGGCCTTTGGCGAGATGCTGCTGCCAGTAGCGCCGGCGCCGAAGCTGGTGATGCTGGCCGCTGGCAGTGGGATCACGCCGATGCGCGCCTTGCTGCGTCAGCTGGATGCGCAGGGCATGCCGGGCTCGGTCGATCTTGTTTACTGGGCGCGTCAGCGCGAGCAGTTGTGCTTCGTTGACGAGCTCAATGCCATCGCCGCCCGCCACCCGTCGTTCCGGCTGCATCTGGCGGTGACCGGGGAGGCGGTAGCGCGTGTGGGCAGCTATGACCTCGACGGTCTCGGCGATCTGGGCGCAGCGCATGTGCTGGCCTGCGGCCCCGGCGGCTTTGTCGATGCCGCGCGCGCGCGCCTGCAGGCCCAGGTGGCGCAGTTCGACAGCGAGGCGTTCAGCGCGCCGCAGCTGGCCGAAGTGGAGCAGGGCAGTGTGCAGATACAGCTGCTCAAAAGCGGGCGCACGCTCACAGTACCGCGTGGCGTTGCCTTGCTGCCTGCGCTTGAAGCAGCCGGCATCAAGCCGGCCAGTGGTTGCCGCATGGGTATCTGCAACACCTGCGTCTGCGGGAAAACCTCGGGCATCACACGCCATACCTTGACCGGCGATTACACCAGCGAGCCGTCCGTTCCGCTCAAACTGTGCGTCAACAGCGCCAGTACCGATTTGACCCTGGAGCTGTAAGTCATGTCTTCCGTGCACAACCGCGTGCTGTCACCCGCCGAGCTGCAGACCTTTGGTGATGAACTCGACGCCGTAAAAGCCCGCCATCAGGCCTTGTTGGGTGCCAGCGATGCGCGCTACATCCGCCGGATCGTGGCAGCCGTGCGTTGGACTGGTGTAGCCGGGCGTGCGCTGTTGTTCCTCGGTGCATTCGTGCACAGCGTGCTGGTGCCGGCGTGGATCGCCGGTGTGCTGCTGCTCGCACTGTCCAAGATTCTGGAAAACATGGAGCTGGCGCACAACGTCATCCACGGCCAGTACGACTGGATGGGCGACCCGCAGCTGCAGGGCAAGACCTACGAATGGGATATCGCCGGCACCTCGGAAAACTGGCGCAAGACGCATAACTTTCGCCACCACACCTATACCAATGTGCGCGGGCTGGACGATGACATCGGCTACGGCCTGCTGCGGATCTTCCCCGAGCAGCGCTGGCATCCGTTTTTCCTGGCTCAGCCGTTCGTGGCGGTGGTGTTCGCGCTGTTGTTCGAGTGGGGTATCGCCATACAGGATCTGCGCATCGGCCGCGTGCTGGTTGGCAAGATGACCCTCAAGCAGCTGTGGAACCAGGCGCGTCCGGTTGGCCGCAAGGCGATGCTGCAGGTCCTGAAGGACTACGTGCTGTTCCCGGCATTGGCTGGCCCGTTCTTTCTGTCGGTGTTGCTGGGTAATGTGGCGGCCAACATCATCCGCAACGTCTGGACCTATGTGGTGATCTTCTGCGGTCACTTCACCGCCGATGCGGAGACCTTCCCCAAGGAATGTATCCGCAATGAGGGGCGCGGCCATTGGTATCTGCGCCAGCTGCGCGGCTCATCCAATCTGACCGGTGGCAAGTTGATGAACGTGATGACCGGCAATCTCAGCCATCAGATCGAGCATCACTTCTATCCGGATATCCCTGCCAACCGCTATGCGGCGATGGCGGTGGAAGTGAAGGACATCTGCGCGCGCTACGGCCAGCACTACAACACCGGCTCGTTGCCGCGCCAGTTCGGCCAGGTGATGTGGCGCATCCTGCGCCATGCCTTCCCGAGCAAGCCGGCGCCGGAACGGCCGTTGGTTGCTGAGCCGCAGGCTGAAGCAAGCTGAGGTACTTGAATCTGCTGATGGTCTGACAAGCGCGACGCACCCGATACGGGTCGCGTCGCGCTCTGGTTTTGGCGTTGTGCTACGCGCCGCTCAGCCCGCAGCTCAGTTCCCGGATGTGGTTGCATCACCTGGGCTTAGCGATCGGGCTGCTCCGATCCAGCCTCTTCCAGGCCGGGATTCACGCGCTTGCCGATGTCTTTCAGCCGAGCGAGTTGATCGACCATCGTTGGACCATCATCCAGACTGGTAACGAAGGTCCAGAGGTAGGTCATCACTGCATAGACATGCCCTGGGGTGACGTCGGTAGTGGTGGCCAGTTGCATCATGGTCAGTGCGAACAAGGCCGCAGCGGCGGTCCCAACCACGAGGAAGGCACCGGCTTCCCTGTCCGACAGCCAGATGCGCAGGCGAGAAAGAACCGTGTAGTGGCGTAGAAGCGTCCCTGCGTTGACCCGTTCGACCATCCGGATCTCATGTTCCAGCCGGTCATTCAGACGCCCATGCAAGCGCTCATTACGGCGCGCGTAGCGGGGAAGAACCGTCATTCCAAGCAGCAGCACCGACAGGGCGGCGATGCCGACCCAGGGCTCGATCACCAGCAGCATGATTGCAGCACCCACCATCGATACCAACGCGGTGGTGATGATCGGCACGTGCTTCTCGAAGAAGTCGACGAATTCCCGGGCCAGCACGACCCGTGCTGCCACCGTGGAGGTTGCCTGCATCTGCTGCCGCTGTGCCAGCACTACGCTGACTGCCAGATCCGCGTAGATCCGAGTGAATACGCGGGTGTCCATCGCCCTGCGCGCGGCGCCTATCAACCAGAACGACAGCACTACCCCTGCATACCAGATGGCCTTGTAGACATCGCCTTTGATGATCGAGTCCACGGCGAATCCGGCGAATAGCGGGTAGGCGAGCAGGAGCGCGTTCTCCGCAGCAACCAGCGACAGCGTCAGACTGATCTGGCCCGGATAGGTCTTCGCAAGAGCAATCAGCGTGCTTGCTGCAGTCTGCTGCCCGATCTGGGTCGCGGGCGCTGAGAGTGGCCCTGAAGATGGAATATGTTTCATGTCGAGGCGTAGATTTGAGCGACCGCTCAATTCTACTTGAGCGATCGCTCAAACGCTTGAGCCGATATGCTTTCCGTTCAGTTCTGCCCAATAGGTGTCGTTTGGCCATTCCATCCCGTCGTGATCAGATCATTGAAGCGGCTTTGTATCTGTTTAGAACGAATGGCTTCGCCAATGTCTCGACACGGGATATATCTGCCCACGCGGGCATTTCGCGCAGCCACATCTATCACTACTTCGCCGACTGGAACGAGCTCCGCCGTGAAGCATTTGCCCGCTTCGCCAACGAGCAGCTTGAGCAGGTGAAGGTAGCGGTCCAACCCCTGGCGGCGGACGAAGCACTCGCTTTCTTTCTGAGCGACTGTTTGCCGGCAACCGACGACGACTCCTGGGTGTTGTGGCTTGATGCCTGGGATGAAGCCATGCATGACGCCAAGCTGTCGGCGACCTATCTGGCCGTAAACCAGCAGTGGCAGGACCTTTTGGCCGGGATAGTGCAACGTGGCGTGGATGCCGGCACCTACCAGTGCGCATCGCCAACGCGGGTGGCCCGGCAACTGTTTGCTTTGGCAATGGGCTATGCCAACGACCTGATGCTGCTGCAATCGGACGATGAGCGCTCAGCGATGGAAAGTGAGCTGGCTGAGGTTGCCTGGCTGCTGCTAGGCACCGCAACGCCACGTGGTTGATTAAAGCCTCCGGCTCACTCCCTAACAGGCTTGGCCAGTGATTGGCCGAGCCTCGCCGCAGGTTGCGTGCGCAGCCCAAACAGTGGCCGCAGCGGTGCGCAGCGCCGGATCAGTTCATAGGCGGCAAGACACAAAGCAAACGTGACCACGATAAGAATGGTGGCCTCGATGCCAGGGTTCAGCTGCAGCGGTTTGAGTTTGTGTGCCAGCACGATAATCACCGTCTGGTGCAGGATGTAGAGCGGGAATACCGCCAGGGTGAGATAGCGCAGCGCCGGGCTGTCGGCCTCGCGCCAACGATAGGCAAAGCCCAGCAAGGTGGCGATCGCGCACCATTGGTCCACCGCCCAGACAACCCGGAGCGCAAGGCGAAGCGCCAGCGGCGGCGGTTGCGCGTCGTTGTAGCCGGCGAAGTACCAGGTGTGGATCAGCGCTGCATAGCAGACGCCTGCCAAGGTCAGTGACAGCCAGCGCAGGCGCTGCAGCGACTCCCAGAAGCGGCTGCTGAAGGCGGCGAGATAACCGATCAGGAACGCGCTGCCGTACTGGGCATGGTTGTACCAGTCATCGGTCAGCGCATGGGTCTGCTCGAAGCGGTTGACCAGCAACAGACGCGCGATGGCCAGGACCGCCACCGGGACAATCAACGCGCCCCAGCCGTTCAAGGTTAGGCCGGTCCATTGGCGCAGGCGCTGCGATGCGGAGCTGGGCAACAGCCGCCACAATAGCCAGGCCAGAACGGTGTAGCTCCACAGATAGGGCAGGAACCAGAGGTGGTTCCAGGTCGGGACGCGCAGGCAGCCGTCGCTGTCGCAGAAGCCGCGGTAAGCGCTGAGATACTTGCCGTAGAACGCCCAGTAGGATTCGTTGTAGCCGCCGGGTAGCTGCTCGACCACTTGATAGTAGGCCTGCGGCGGCACGATCACCGCCATTCCGAACAGCAACGGTAGCAGCAACTGCCATGAGCGGCGGCGCAGCAGGCCGGCAGGTTGGCGCTCGAACATGAAGGCGGTGGCGACGCCGGAGATCAGGAACAGCAGCGACATCCGCCATGGCGAAGTCAGCAGCATGAATGGCTCCGCCGCGATGCTCGCGGCCGGGCTTTTGACGTGCCAGTCCCAGCTCACGTAATACATGCCTACGTGGTAGATCACCAACAGGCCAAAGGCGATTACCCGCAGCCAATCCAGATCGTGGCGCCTGTGCATTGCGTGTCCAGCGGATGAGAGGGCCGTCATTACAGCCCGGGGTGCGCATCCCGTGGGACCGGAAGGGCCGACCTGCTGGGGCGAAGGGACGAGTGGCGGTGATCTGGGGATGGCCAACGACGGCTGCGACCGCCGCGCCGTCTAGAATGCGCGGATGAGCCAAGCCGCATCGCCGACCTTGTTGAATCGCTCCAACCGCTGGCGGCAAAGCATGGAGCTGCTGTTCTGGTTGCTGCTGGTGTTGATCAACTGCAGCGGCAATGCGATCACTACCTGGATGGACGCCAACCGCTCCGGTGCGCCCTCCATGGAATGGTGGGAGCCCTGGGTCTGGGAGTTCTCCAGTGGACTGGTCTGGTTGCTGTTGCTGGTACCAGCCATCGTCTGGTTCAGCAGGCGCTGGCCGCTGCATCTGGACAACTGGCGGCGACGCCTGCCCTGGTACCTGCTGGCCAGTGTGCCGATCTCGTTGCTGCACGTGCTGGCCATGTTCGGACTGAGGATGCTTGCCTATGCCGCGGTCGGCGAGCGCTACCAGGTCGGCGACTGGGTCGACGAGCTGCTATACGAATACCTCAAGGATGTGCGCACCTACGCCGCCATCCTGTTCTGCATCGATGGCTACCGCTTTCTGCTTCGACGTCTGCAAGGCGAGGTACAGCTGCTGGCCGCGCCTGACGAAGGGCCGCCTGTGGAACCCATCGATCATCCCGAGCGTTTGCTGGTGCGCAAGCTGGGCCGCGACTTCCTGATCGCAACGGCCGATATCGAATGGGCTCAGGCTGCGGGCAACTACGTCAATCTGCATCTGCGCGGACACGACTACCCGCTGCGGATCACCATGGCTGCACTGGAGCAGAAGCTGGATGCGGCGTGTTTCGTTCGGGTCCATCGCAGTTGGCTGATCAACCTGGCGCATCTGGTGTCAATCGAACCGCTGGAAGGCGGCGAGGCCTTGCTGCATATGGCCGATGGTAAAGAGGTCGCCTGCAGCCGACGCTACCTGCCGGCGCTGAAGTCGAAGTTGGGGGGTGACAAGGAAGCGCCTGCCTCGGCTTGGGTTGGATAGGAGATGCTGCGGTGCCGGGTCGCTGGCGAAACACGGCACAATGCATGCAACAGGTCCAGGTCGAACATACATGATGCAGAAGTGGGTTCTTGCAGGATATGTGGCGAGATTTGCTCTACCTGCTACCTGGCTTGCTGTCTTCGCTTGTAGTGCCCAAAGCTTTGGCAATGACGATGCAGCCTTGTTGGAGAGGGTGCAGGCAGAGGCACGGGCAGGTAGTGCGAAAGCCGAGAACGATCTGGCATATAGGTATCTTCAGGGCGTTGGTGTAGCCAAGGACGAGGCGCAGGCGGCAATCTGGTATCGCAAAGCCGCTGAGCAGGGCTATGCGCCTGCCCAATCCGCACTTGGTACGCTGTATTTGCGCGGAATAGGAGTGCCGAAAGATGCCGCGCAGGCCATTGTCTGGGTGCGCAAAGCCGCGGATCAGGGCGAGGCGCTGGCACAGTCCGATCTTGGGATGATGTATCTCCAGGGAATGGCCGTAGCCGAGGATGATGCCCAAGCGATTTTCTGGATCCGTAAGGCGGCGGAGCAGGGTTCACCGGCGGGGCAATACAACCTTGCCAGCATGTATCAGAGAGGAGCCGCTGGCCTTGTTAAAGACGACACCGAGGCCATGCGCTGGTACGGCAAGGCAGCTGTGCAGGCCGCCTGGCAACTGGGCGTCAAGCAGTCCCGCCTGAAGCTGTGCGGATATGGCGGAGAAAATGATGTGTGGTGTGCCGAGGTCGATACCCCTGGGGCTTTCGGTCCCGTGGAGGTTCTGACGGCGGCGGCCGAGGGCGGCGATAGCAAAGTGCAGAACACACTCGGGGACATCTATCGCAGAGGCATCGGTGTGCAGAAGGACGAGGCTCAGGCGGTCGACTGGTATCGCAAGGCGGCAAGATTGGGCTACGCGCCGGCTCAGACCATGCTGGGATACATGTATTACGAGGAGCTCGGAGTCCCCAAGGACGTTGACGAAGGCGTGTCGTAGTACTGCGAGGCCGCTGCACAGGGATACTCAGGTGCGCGAACTAATCTCCAAATCCTGCGCACGTACGGGCTGTTCGATCCGGAAAAATGTTCAGTTCGGCTTGCGCGCTGAGCATTGAGTGTTCATGCCTCCGGGACTTGGTTTGTTTGTCCGCAATCTCCGTTTCCGGCCCAATGCAGCCAATCAGTGCCTACGGAACACCGTTCGATCTACAGTGACTGTCACTCCCGCACGGTTTCCGGAGAGTTACCCAGAGCTCCCTAGGGCAACCAGATCGCACAAAAGCACGCTCACTTCGCTATTGCGCCGTAGTAGGGTTCTGATTCGGCTAGCGTAAACAGTTGCAACCCGAGTTCGCTGGCAAGACGCGCAGCCAATTCGATATTCTTGCGCTCAACCGGGAAGAGGAGCGCATCATCGCCCTCGGTCTTCACGTGCCACATGTGGTAACCGTGAAGCGCAAGCCAATCTTCCAATGACTTGAAGGTAGCCGGCATGGATCGGTCTGCAACATCCGGGTCCCAGCGCCAGCGCATGTCTGTTTCTAGCGTCTCCAGGACCCTGTTGATCTGCCATTCGACTTCATCACTACTGCTCCAATCCAGGTAAAGAGATAGCGCGAACTCCACGTCGATACTCGTTCCGGAAGCGAACGCTATAGCTTCCCCCATGTTTCTGTCAGCGGCTTGGATTGCCTGCTGGGCCAGCGCAGCCGCCCGCTCCGCTCCAAGCTTGGAGGCAAGCAGTTCGACTAGTTTTGCAAGTGATACCAGTTGCGACGGGGTGATGGCGTCCTCCTCATCGAAGTCCGGGTAAAAACCTTGGGTTCCCACGGCGTACCTCGGTGCGGGTGGTTCACCCCATAGTGCCTGTTTCATTCGTGACCATAGCCCTCTCATCGCTGTCTTCCAGTATCTGGCGTTCAACACACTTATGCATGTTGGCTGGCGTCGTGGCAAGCTCGTGCAGCTTCCCATGGCTGTAGCGTTGTGCGCCCGAAGCAGACATCCGCTGGCCATCTGTCTGTTGGTGTCTGCAACGTTCATTCAAACAGCACACCCTCCGTAGGCCGGCATGACTCGCACGTTGTGAGTTTCTGCTTCTTGCCGGGGATTCAACCGATCAACGTCGGCTTGTTGATCGGTGTGGATTGGTTCACTAGATCAGCTTCAGTAGTGAACGCGGTTAGCAGACCCGTGTCGCTGAGAGGGTAGCGACCCTTGCCTTTTGACGACGAAGAGATACGGCACAATGCGCAGGGGGCGAGGGGAAAGGCTGATGGGCGTTCGCGGCGCTGGTCAGCACAACCGCTAACCCCGTTCTGGCTGATGGCGCGTTTGATCTTCCAACCCCTGGACGGAGTACTGCGATGAGCCTGGTTATCTGGCGGCGTTGTTGGATGTTTGGCGTGTTGTTGGGCGCGATGACAGCACCCGCTGCCGCGCAGCAGGGCAGGGAGATCATCCGGCCACCGGTCCTTATTGCGGTTTCCAAGGCTGAGCAGCCAATCGAGCTGCGACGGGTGATCATTGACGGTGAGGTACAGGCTGGCGTCGCCCAGACCAGGATCGAGTTGGTATTCCACAACCCCAATCGGCGGGTGATGGAAGGCGAGCTGCAGTTCCCTTTGGCCGAAGGTCAACAGATCAGTGGCTTCGCCCTGGATATTGGCGGGCAACTCCGCGACGCGGTGCCGGTGCCGAAGGAGCGTGGCCGACAGGTGTTCGAGGCTATCGTCCGGCAGGGCCAGGACCCGGCGTTGCTGGAGCAGACCGCCGGCAATCAGTTCCGCCTTCGTGTGTATCCGCTGCCAGCCGGCGGTAGCCGCCGGGTGCAGTTGACCATCCGTGAGGCCATGCCGTTGTCGGGTCAGGCTTGGCAGTGGCGCCTGCCGCTGCAATTCGCATCCTCGGCAGCTGAAGTAAGCCTGCACTTGCGAGCACCGGGTGCCGACAGGCTGGGCCAGGCGCCGTTTCGGCTGATTGCCGGCGGCTTGGATTGGCAGGGCAGCGGCCGGCAATTGCCTGCGCAGCTGCAATGGCAGTTGCCAGCAAAGCCCCAGGCCTCGCTGCAGACGGCGCGCTACGACGGGCAGCACTATCTATTGGCGCAGCTGCCGGTAGCAGTGTCGGCTGCGCGCGGTTTGCCTTCAAAGGTCGGCCTGCTATGGGATGCATCGGGCTCGGCGGGTAAACGTAACCGGGCACGCGAGTTTGCATTGCTTGATCGTTATTTCGCAGCGATGGGCGAGGGCAGCGTTGTATTGACGGTGCTGCGCGACAAGCCGGAAGCGGAGCGTCGCTTCAGTATCCGTAAGGGTGACTGGAGCGCGTTGCGCCGCGTGTTGGAGCAGACGCCGAGCGATGGCGCCAGCGCGTTGGCGTCGTGGACGCCAAAGGCAGAGCTCGGCGAGTATTTGCTGATCAGTGATGGCCTGTCCAACTGGGGCGCAGCAAAGCCACCGACACTGGCAGCAGATCAACGTCTGTTTGCGATCAGTAGCACAGTGGCCGGTGCCGATACCACGCGCCTGCGTGGCTGGAGCGAGGCCAATGGTGGCAGTCTGGTACAGCTGGTGTCCGATGACGTGGCTGCTGCGGCAACTCGCCTGCTGGCGATGCCGACGGCCGTGGAAGTTGCGCCGGCAGCAGGGCTGCACGACGTAGTGGTCGATCGCCGCAGTCTGGAGCAGGGCTGGTTGTGGCTGTGTGCACGCGCCGATGCTGCATCGGCCGAGCTGCGCTTGCGGATCAATGGTGGTCAGTGGCAAACGTTGAACATCGCTCCCGGCAACGTCGATGGCGGCTTGATGGCCGGATTGTGGGCGCAGGCGCGCTTGCAGCAGTTGGCGGCGGACCCGCGCGGTAACCGCGAGGCGATGCAGTTGCTGTCGCAGCAGTTCGGCATGGTCAGCGAGGGCAGTTCCTTGCTTGTGCTGGATACGATAGACCACTACCTGCGCTACGCCATCCGGCCGCCGGCAGCGCTGCGGGCAGAATACGACCGACGTTTTGCCCGCCAGGTTGCCGATCGCGAGGCCGCGCGCAAGACCCATCTTGATCAGGTGGCCGAGCAATGGCAGCAGCGCCAGGTGTGGTGGGACAAGCGTTGGCCGAAAGACTCGCCGTTGAAGGTGGCACAGGCTGCCAAGTTGGCAAGACACCGTTCGAGTGGCGCGCCGGCACCAGTAATGGCGATGGCACCACCGCCGCCTGCACCGGCTGCAGCAATGGTGGCGGAGTCCGCTGTGGTCGCGGACAGTTTCAGGGTCGCCGATAGCGCTGTCGCTGCTGCGGAAGCTGACGAGCAGATCAACTCCGGCGCGGTGCAGATCAAACTCGCGGCATGGGAGCCGGATTCACCGTTCGCGCAACGCCTGCGCAAGGCACCTGCCGGAGAGTTGTACGCGTGGTATCTGGACGAGCGCGAAGCCAATGCCAACAGCAGCGCGTTCTTCCTGGATGTGGCCGACATGTTGTTCGCTGCCGGTCAACGCGAACTGGCATTGCGGGTGCTGTCCAATCTGGCCGAGATGGAGCTGGATAACCGGCATCTGCTGCGGGTACTGGGTTATCGCCTGATGCAGGCAGGCGAGCCGGGTCTTGCGGTACCGGTGTTCGAACAGGTGCTGGCGATGGCCGAGGACGAGCCGCAGAGTTTCCGCGATCTGGGTTTGGCGCTGGAGGCGGCAGGGCGGCTGCAGCAGGCGGTCGATCCGCTCTACCAAGTGGTGCAGCGACAATGGGATGGGCGATTCGATGGCGTTGCGCTGATCGCGTTGGATGAGTTGACCAACCTGATCGCACGCGGTGGCACGGCGCTGGATGCAGCGCAGGTTGATCCACGCTTGCGTAAGGCGATGCCGCTGGATCTGCGCGTTGTATTGGCCTGGGACGTGGACAACAGCGATATGGATCTGTGGGTGACCGATCCCAATGGCGAGCGTGCCTACTATGGCAACCGCTTGACCTATCAGGGCGGGCAGATGTCGCAGGATTTCACCGGTGGCTACGGGCCCGAGCAGTTCTCGTTGCGCGATGCCAAGCCTGGCATCTACAAGGTGGAGGCCAACTATTTTGGCAGTCGTCAGCAGTTGGTGACTGGTGCGGCTACTTTGATGCTGCGCTTGAGTACCCATTGGGGTACGCCGAAGCAGAAGGATCAGGCGGTGACCATGCGCCTGCAGGACGCCACCGATACCGTGTTGGTGGGTGAGTTCGAAGTGCGTTGAGTCAGTTGCTGCGCCAATCTGCGCTTTGTTTGTGGGAGCGGCGTAAGCCGCGAAGCAAACAATGCGTCAGTATGAAGGATTGGCAGCGCCAGCTTCGCGGCTTACGCCGCTCCCACAAAAAAAGAAAAGCCCGATGCCAGAGCGCTGGCATCGGGCTTTTGGTAACGCTCGCTTACTTGCGACGTGCCAGCAGGCGGTAGCTGCCGGTGGCGTTCGGATCGAAGCTGTGCGCGAACACAATGTAGCGGCCGGCTTCCAGGTCGATTTCCAGATTCGGATCCAGACTGGAGTCGCTGTCGTCCTGCTGGGCGACCTCTTCACCATTGCGCATCACGGTGATCATGCCATCCAGGCTCGAGGAGCCGGCTGTCATGCTGATCACGTACTTGCCCTTGCGCGGAATCTCCAAGGTGTACATGTCACGGTTGCCGGCGCGCAGCTGGCCTTGGACTTCGCGGCCGATCTTCAGTTCGGGGCGGATCGGGCCATCGGGCGCGGCTGCCGTGCCGGTAGCCAGCTGGAACACACCGCCACGGCTGTTCACCGAGCGCACCGAGACGTTGTACTCGCCTGCGTCCAGCACCTGGCTGATGCGCGAATTGACTCCGCCGCCGCCATCATCGTCGCTGAGGGTGATGTCGCCGCCCTGCAGGGTGAGCATGGTGTCCAGATCCTTGCCGCTGGCATCGAGTTGCACACGGCGACGCTCCGGCAGGTTCAGTACGAAGCTGCGGGTGTCGTCAGCACTGATGAAGCCGCTGACAGTGCCTTCCAGCGGCAGGCTGGTGCCGTCATTGAAGACCAGGCCTTCCGGGAAATCAGCCTGCTCTACGCCAAGGTAGAAAGCGCCGGAAGCTTCGCCCAGACCGCCGGCGGTCAGCGTGTAGCGGCCCGGCTGCAGCGGTGCGACCAGACGTGAGTTCAGATTGCTGCCGCCGTCATCGTCTTCCAGGTTGAGGCCGTTGCCGCTCAATTCCAGCCGTGCGTCGAACTCGGTGGATTCCAGGTCGATCGTGTACAGACCAGGTTTGTCGACCTGCAGGACGAAGGTCTTGTCGCCGTTGCGCAACCAATCGGTGACTCGGCGGCCTGCGGTAAGCGGCTTGCCGTCATAGGCGACGATGGGTTCGGCCGAGAGCTGGAACGGGCCGAAGGCGCGCGCATCGGCACCGCTGACGGCGACCAGGTACTGGCCGGCCTTGTCGGCGCGCATGCTCAGGGTGGCGCTGCCTTCGCGGCCGGCTTCGGTGCGGGACACCAACACGTCGCGGTTGAACACGGCCAGCGCACCGTTGAGTGCGCCTTCCAGCTTCAGCGATACCGCCTGGCCGGCGCCCATCTGCAGCGAGAACAACTGGCTGCGGGTGCCGTCGCTGTAGTTGACCGGGCTGGAAGAGGTGATTTCGCCGGAGACATCGCCATTGATGGCGAGCGGGCGGGCCGGGCCGGCGGCATACGCGGGGGCATGAACGGCGGCGGCAATGGCAAGGGACAGCAGTCCGGCTGCAAGTCGCTTCACTTGAACTCCTTTAGGTGGGAAGCAGGGGGTAGGCAAAGAACGGCCACGCTGCCTGCGGGGGCAGGCGGCGTGGCCGTGTGCCCACCACGCCGGCTGGCGCGATGGGCGGTGTGGCTTATTGGATGACGGCTGCTGCTGCGTCGGCTGCAGCGCTGGCGGCCTCTTCGGCAGCATCCTTGCGGTTGCTGTTGGCAGGGGCGGCGACATCGCCGCCACCGAGGTCGGTGGTTTCCAGCTCGAACACGCCTTGCTGGCTGCCCAGGCTGGTGACCGCAACGATGTAACGGCCTGCACGCAGGTTCAGGGTCAGCTGGGCGTTGGTGCCGTTGCCGCCGTCGTCGTTCTCTTCATCAACACCGGGGCCGGTGATGTGCAGCACCGAGTCGAAGCCGTCGGCGATGGCATCGAACTGGATGTGCTTGGGCGCGTCCAGATTGAGCACGAAGGTGCGGCGGCCACGCGAATCCATCATCGACTGTGCGGTCTGGCCTACGGTCAGCGCAGTGCCATCACGGGTAACCAGGCCATTCTCGGTCGGGGTCAGCTTGACGTTGAGCTTGAACGAGCCGGTGTTGCCATTCACCGAGGAGGCAGCGACGGTGTACTCGCCCGGTTCCAGGTAGGTACGGATGCGGGCGTTGAGATTGCCGCCGTTGTCATCGTCTTCCAGCTCGACGTTGCGGCCATTCAGGCGCAGGTAGGAGTCAAATGCGCTGGACTCCAGGGTGATGGCGTACAGCCCAGCCTTGTCGACCTTGAATTTGTATTCCTGCTTGTCACCCATCAGCCAGTCGGTGATTTCGCTGTCGGCGCCAAGCGGCTTGCCGTCGTAGGGGACGACCTTGGCGCTCTTGAGCTTGAACGGGCCAAACGCGTCGGCGCTGGCGCTGTTGACGGCGACCAGGTAGGTGCCGTCCTTGGGCGCGCGGAAGGCCAGGTTGACCGAGCTGGAAGAGTCGCCTTCGCTCATCCCCGAGGAGGAGGCATTGGCAATCATGTTCTGGCCGTCGAATACCGCCAGCTGGCCGCTGAGCGATCCGCCCAGTTCCAGCGAGACGGCTTCGCCGCTCTTCATGGTCACTTTGTAGCCCTGGTGACGGCTGCCGTCGTTGTAGTTCAGGCTACTGGAGGAGGTGATCTCACCGGAAACCGTTTCGCCGACGGTCAGGTTCGGGGCTTTGTCAGCACCGGTGGCGGCAATGCCGCCCAGTTTCTGGCAGGCGGTCAGCGCCAAGGTCATGGTGATTGCAGCGAACAGGCGAGCGTGTCTGGCGTTCAAGCTTAGGTCCTTCATGGTCAGAAATGTCTCCATTTCCCGTCTTCGCGGGTCAGGGGACGATTCTAACGTTAAGTTGTGTCTATTCAGCGAGAAGGGCCTGTCTGTCTGAATAGCCAATGCCAGCCCCGCCTGGATGCTAGAATTGGTCGCTTGTCTGCCTCACTAGACCGACCATGATCGAACTCAATCCCATCCGCCAGCGAATCACCGATCTGACTGATCGCGTGCTATCGCTCAGGGGGTATCTTTGACTACGACGTCAAGAAAGAACGTCTTGAAGAAGTAACCCGCGAACTCGAAAACCCGGACATCTGGAACAACCCGGAGTACGCCCAGACCTTGGGCCGTGAACGCTCGATGCTGGACAAGACCGTCACCGGTATTGCCAACGTACTGGACGGCCTGTCCGAAGCCACCGAACTGCTTGAGCTTGCCGAAAGCGAGCAGGACGAAGACACCGCGCTGGCCGTTGTGGCTGACCTGGACAAGTTCCAGGCGCACATCGAGAAGCTCGAGTTCCAGCGCATGTTCTCCGGCGAGATGGACAGCTGCAACGCGTTCGTCGACATCCAGGCCGGTGCCGGTGGTACCGAAGCCCAGGACTGGGCCGAAATCATGCTGCGCATGTACCTGCGCTGGTGCGAATCGCGCGGCTGGAAGACCGAGCTGATGGAAGTGTCCGGCGGCGACGTCGCTGGCATCAAATCGGCCACCTTCCGCGTCGAAGGCGAATTCGCCTACGGCTGGCTGAAGACCGAGATCGGCGTGCACCGGCTGGTGCGCAAGTCGCCGTTCGACTCGGACAACCGCCGACACACCAGCTTTACCTCGGTATTCGTGTCGCCGGAAGTCGATGACAACATCGAAATCGACATCAACCCGGCCGACCTGCGCACCGACGTGTACCGTTCCTCCGGTGCCGGTGGTCAGCACGTCAACAAGACCGAGTCGGCGGTGCGTATCACCCACATCCCGACCAATACCGTGGTGGCCTGCCAGATCGGCCGCAGCCAGCACCAGAACCGCGACACCGCGATGAAGATGCTGGCCGCCAAGCTCTATGAGCTGGAAGTGCAGAAGCGCAACACCGAGCGTGACGCGCTGGAAGCGACCAAGTCCGACATCGGCTGGGGCAGCCAGATCCGCAACTACGTGCTCGACCAGAGCCGTATCAAGGACCTGCGCACCGGCGTTGAGCGTACCGACACGCAGAAGGTGCTGGACGGCGACCTGGATGAGTTCATCGAGGCCAGCCTCAAGTCCGGCTTGCAGGCCGGCGCCAAGCGCAGCGACGCTTGATCCGGAATGGCCCTGCACGGGCCATTCCCTTGTTGTAGGGTGCGGTCTCACCAGACGGTGGCCGCGCCTGGTTATCCCCCCCAAATAGAAAACAAAGCCATGACCGAACAGACCCCTGAAACGCAGCAGCTCCCCGTCGACGAGAACAGCCTCATCGCCGAGCGCCGCGCGAAACTCACGGCGCTGCGCGGGCAGGGCGTCGCCTACCCGAACGACTTCCGTCGCGAAGACTTCGCCGGCAAGCTGCAGGCCGAGTACGCCGATGCCGAGACCTGGACCGGCGAAGCGCTGGAAGCCACTGGCCGCACGGTGAAGATGGCTGGCCGCTTGATGGCCAAGCGCATCATGGGCAAGGCCAGCTTCGCCCAGATCCAGGACGAGAGCGGCCGCATCCAGCTGTTCCTGCAGGCCACCGCGCTCGGCGACATCTATGCCGCGTTCAAGGGCTGGGACGTGGGCGACATCATCGCTGTCGAGGGCGGCCTGACCCGCACCAAGACCGGCGAGCTGTCGGTCAAGGCGACCAGCATCCGCCTGCTGACCAAGTCGCTGCGCCCGCTGCCGGACAAGTGGCATGGCCTGGCCGACGTCGAGCAGCGTTATCGCCAGCGTTACGTCGACCTGATCGTCACCCCGGAATCGCGCGACGTCTTCATCAAGCGCTCCAAGATCATCCGCGCCATGCGCGCATGGCTGGACAACCGCGACTTTCTCGAAGTCGAGACGCCGATGATGCATTACATCCCCGGCGGCGCCACGGCCAAGCCGTTCACCACCCATCACAACGCGCTGGATATGCAGCTGTACCTGCGCGTTGCGCCGGAGCTGTACCTGAAGCGTCTGGTGGTTGGCGGCCTTGAGCGCGTCTACGAAATCAACCGCAACTTCCGCAACGAAGGCGTCAGCACCCGCCACAACCCGGAATTCACCATGATGGAGCTGTACGAGGCCTATGCCACGTACAACGAAGTGATGGACCTGACCGAAGGCGTGATCCGCGATGTAGCGCAGAGCGTGCTCGGCACCACCGTGGTGGAATGGGATGGCGTGCAGATCGATCTGGCCCCGGCGTTCCGCCGCTGGCGCATGGACGAAGCGGTACGTCACCACAACCCGGAAATCACTGCCGCCGACTGCACCGATCGTGATGCGCTGCTGCGCCATTGCGAACGCCTGAAGATCCGCGTCAAGCCGAGCTACGGCTGGGGCAAGCTGCTGCTGGAGATCTTCGAAGCAACGGTCGAGCACACCTTGATCCAGCCGACCTTCATCACCGATCACCCGGTCGAAGTCTCGCCGCTGGCCCGCGCCAGCGACAATGACGCTGGTTACACCGATCGTTTCGAACTGTTCGTCAACGGCAAGGAACTGGCCAATGGTTTCTCCGAGTTGAACGACCCGGAAGACCAGGCCGCACGTTTCCAGGCCCAGGTGGAAGCCAAGGACGGTGGCGACGACGAAGCCATGCATTACGACGCCGACTATATCCGTGCGCTGGAATACGGCATGGCACCGACCGGCGGCCTGGGCATTGGCATCGACCGTCTGGTGATGATGCTGACCGGTCGTGCGTCGATCCGCGACGTGCTGCTGTTCCCGTACATGCGTCCGGAAGCCTGATCCAGCACGCTCTGGCTGCAGCCGGAAGAACCAAGGCCTTCCCGTAACCGGGAAGGCCTTTTTGTTTCCGAACTGTAGTGCCGAGCCATGCTCGGCAGGGGTCTTACAAGCGAAAAGCTGCCCTCACCCCGCCCCCCGCTCCGCGCCCCGGCCTTTGCGCTGGCGCAAAGGCGCTCGATCGACCGCGAACCAATGGTTCGCAAGCGGGCTCTCTCCCCCCGCACGCGGGAGAGGGGCTATAGCCGTCGCGGTCCCGATCCTGTAGTGCCGAGCCATGCTCGGCAGGGGCTTTCCCAACAGCGTCTCAGCCCAAAACCGCCCGCACCCCCAGATTGATCAGCATCCCGCCAGCCAACAACCAGACGAACAGCAGCAAAGCCAACAGCATCGGCTTGGCACCGGCCTGACGCAGTGCCGAAGCATGCGTGGTCAGGCCCAACGCAGCCATTGCCATCGCCAGCAGCACGGTGTCCAGGTCGACCAACACCTTCACCAGCTCAGCCGGCAGCAACTGCAGCGAGTTGAAACCAACCATCGCGATGAAGCCAAACGCAAACCAGGGAATCGTGATCTTCGAACGTTCTCCGTTGGTGCGGCTCTGGCCACGGGCCAGCAATGCAGACAGACCGACCAGGAACGGTGCCAGCATCATCACCCGCACCATCTTGGTGATGACGGCAGCATCGGCGGCAGGCTCACTGACCGCACGGCCAGCAGCCACCACCTGCGCAACTTCATGCACGGTAGAGCCGGTGAACACGCCGAACGCGGTCTCATCCAACGGCATCCAGCCCGCAGACACGCCCCACTGATACAACAGCGGGTACAGGAACATCGCTACGGTGCCGAACACCACCACCGTGGCCACGGCGACCGCAACCTGTTCGGCGCGGCCCTTGATCACCGGCTCGGCAGCCATCACCGCGGCGGCGCCACAGATCGAACTGCCAGCGCCGATCAGCAGCGCCGAATTGCGGTCCATGCCCAGCAGCCTGGTGCCAAGCCACCAGGCAAGGCCGAAGGTCGAGCACAGCACCAGCGCATCGATCGCCACGCCAGCAACGCCGACCTGGCCGATATCCTGCAGGGTCAGGCGCAGGCCATAGAGAATGATGCCGGCGCGCAGCAGGGTGGCCTTGGAAAAACCAACGCCAGCGTCGGCGCGCGTGGCCAGGCTGCGATAGACCGTGTTGCCCAGCACGATGCCGATGACGATGGCCAGGGTCAGCGCGCTGATGCCGTGGCTCTGCATCCATGGCAAGGTGCCCAGCCAGATCGACAGGCCGGCGACGGTGGCCGTCAGCAGCAGGCCGG
Organism: Stenotrophomonas sp. STEN035; assembly: GCF_056759935.1. Classification (NCBI taxonomy): domain Bacteria; kingdom Pseudomonadati; phylum Pseudomonadota; class Gammaproteobacteria; order Lysobacterales; family Lysobacteraceae; genus Stenotrophomonas; species Stenotrophomonas sp. STEN035. Next base: position 24,272 of record NZ_JBRRDY010000036.1, on the reverse strand, counting down.
GGAGGCGGGAAAGGGGCATTGAGGTAAGCCCTTGGGTCGAGGTGTTCATAACGTTGGGTTATTAGAAGATAGCCCATGCTGCACCCGAGGTTATTACCTGTAAAACGGATAATATTGGTTGAATCAACCGATTTTTGAGATAGATCATGCATCTCTCCTTGCGCCAATTGCAGATCTTCTCCGGCATCGCCGAAGCCGGTACCACGACGGCGGCGGGCGAATTGCTGGGCTTGTCGCAATCGGCTGTCAGTGCCGCGCTGGTCGAACTGGAAAACCTGCTTGGGCTGGCCTTGTTTGATCGGATTGGCCGCAGGCTGGTGCTGAATGGCCATGGCCGGGCCTTGCTGCCACAGGCGCGGGCCCTGCTCGCGGGTATGACCGATATCGAGCGACGGTTCCGTGCCGACAGCCAGACCGGCGCCGCCGTGCGTTGGCAGGTCGGCGCCAGCACCACCATCGGCAACTACCTGATGCCGGCACGTATCGCCGACCTGCAGGCTTCCAATCCACATGCCCATGTCGAACTGGTGATCGGCAATACCCGCGAGGTCACCACCGCAGTGCAGCGGCTGGAAGTGGATGTCGGCTTGATCGAAGGGCCAAGCCACGAGCCGGGCCTGGAAGTGGCGCACTGGCAGCAGGACGAGCTGGTGGTGGTGTTTGGCGAACGCCATCCGCTGGCCACGCAGTTCAGGAACGGAGCGGATCTGGCGATGTTGCGGCAGGCGCGCTGGCTGCTGCGCGAGCCCGGTTCAGGCACCCGTGAGGCTGCCGAGCAGGCCTTGTTGCCGCATCTGCATGGGTTTGCCGAGGTGCTGCAACTGGGGGGCACCGAGGCGATCAAGCAGGGTGCGGTGGCCGGGCTGGGCCTGGCCTGCCTGTCGCGGCATGCGGTGGCCGACCTGGTGACGCTGGGCAAGCTGCAGGTGCTGGCGACGCCCTTGCCGCCATTGCAGCGTCAGCTCTGGGCGGTGCGGCACCCCGGCAAGCGGATTCCGGCCAGCCTGCGCCAGCTGCTCGGCCTGCCGGCGGATGTGTTTAGCGACGATTGAGCGCGGTCGGCCGCCAGAGCCCGTACAATACGCCCATGCCTTTGATTACCTTGCAGAACGTCGACTACAGCGTCGGCGGCCCGTTGTTGCTGGAAAAAGCCGAACTGTCGATCGAGACTGGCGAGCGTATCGCCTTGATCGGCCGCAACGGCGCCGGCAAATCCACTCTCATGAAGCTGATGGCTGGCGAGCTCAAGCCCGACGACGGCGAGGTGCGCGTGCAGCAGGGCGTGCGCGTCACCCGACTCGAGCAGGAAGTGCCGCATGGCGCTGCCGGCAGCGTGTTCGACGTGGTCGCCGATGGCCTCGGCGAGCTCGGCCACTGGCTGGCCGAGTTCCATCGCCTGAGCCACGCCGAAGTCTTCGATGGCGAGGCCATGGGCAATGTGCAGGCCAAGATCGACGCCGCCGATGGCTGGGGTCTGGACCAGCGCGTCGAGGAAACCCTGACCAAGCTCGATCTGGATGGCGATGCCGAATTCGGCCGTCTGTCCGGCGGCATGAAGCGTCGCGTGCTGCTGGCGCGTGCGCTGGTCGCCGGCCCCGACGTACTGCTGCTCGACGAGCCGACCAACCACCTGGACATCGAAGCCATCGATTGGCTGGAAACCTTCCTCAAGGGCTGGAACGGCTGCGTGGTGTTTGTAACCCATGACCGCCGTTTCCTGCGTGCCCTGGCCACCCGCATCGTCGAGATCGATCGCGGCCAGGTGACCAGCTGGCCGGGTGACTGGGACAACTACGAGCGCCGTCGCGAAGAGCGCCTCAACGCGCAGGCGCAGGAAAACGCCCGCTTCGACAAGCTGCTGGCGCAGGAAGAAGTGTGGATCCGGCAGGGCATCAAGGCCCGCCGTACCCGCGACGAAGGCCGCGTGCGCCGGCTCAAGGCGATGCGCAACGAGCGCAGCCAGCGCCGTGAGCTCGGTGGCAACGTCAAGCTGGAAGCGGCCGGTGCCGAGAACTCCGGCAAGAAGGTTATCGACATCAAGAACATCTCCTTCTCGTTCGGCGAGCGGGTGATGGTCAAGGATTTCGAAACCACCATCCTGCGCGGTGATCGCATCGGTTTGATCGGCCCCAACGGCAGCGGCAAGACCACTTTGCTGAAACTGCTGCTGGGCGAACTGCAGCCGGACAGCGGCGAAGTGCGCCAGGGCACCAACCTGCAGATCGCCTATTTCGACCAGTACCGCGCCACCTTGCGCGAGGATTGGAGTGCGATCGAGAACGTGGCCGAAGGCGCGGACTTCATCGATCTCAACGGCAAGCGCAAGCACGTGCATGCCTACTTGCAGGACTTCCTGTTCACCCCGGAACGCGCACGCGCGCCGATCACCCGCCTGTCCGGCGGCGAGCGCAACCGCCTGTTGCTGGCCAAGCTGTTCGCGCAGCCGTCCAACCTGCTGGTGATGGACGAACCGACCAACGACCTGGACGTGGAAACCCTGGAGCTGCTGGAAGAGCTGCTCGCCGACTACACCGGCACCTTGTTGCTGGTCAGCCATGACCGTGACTTCCTCGACAACGTGGTGACCTCCACGCTGGTGCTGGAAGGCGAAGGCAAAGTCGGTGATTACATCGGCGGCTATAGCGACTCGCTGCGCCAGCGGCCAGCACCGACCCAGACCGCGATGGCGGTGGCCAAGGCCTCGGCGACGGCGGCACCTGCTGCTGTGGCTGCCGCGCCGGTTGCTGAAGCCGCGCCCAAGCGCAAGCTGAGCTTCAAGGATGCGCGCGAACTGGAGCAACTGCCGGCGAAGATCGAGAAGCTGGAACTGGACGTGGAAGGCCTGACCTCGGCAATGAACGATCCCTCGTTCTACACGCGCAGCAGTGCCGAAGTCACTGCACACACGCAGCAGCTGACCAAGGTGCAGGCCGAGCTGGATGCCGCCTACGCTCGTTGGCAGGAACTGGACGCCTGAACTGGTTCTGACGGTCTGCGCCTTGCTTCACCTGCCGTCCTCGTCGAGGACGGCAGGATGTGTCCATGGATGCTGCGAGGTGATGATGAGAAGACCGTTTGAGGTTGAGCGTATCGATCATGTGGTGTTCCGGGTCCGCGACCTGGAGCGCAGCATTGCTTTCTATTCAACGGTGCTGGGCTGCGAGGTGGTGCGACGACGCGACCATCTTGGCTTGGTGCATCTGCGTGCCGGCGCTTCGATGATCGACCTGATCAGTCTGGATGGCGCGTTGGGTGCCCGCGGCGGTGCCGGACCGGGAGCGGAAGCGCGCAATGTTGATCATCTGTGCCTGCGCATTGAGCCTTTCGATGAGACGGAATTGGTTGCGTATCTATCCCTGCACGGCGCAACGCCGTTGGCGGCTGCCGAGGTGAATTTCGGTGCTGAAGGGGACGGGCTGTTGTTGTACTTCAGGGACCCCGACGGCAACACCATCGAGCTGAAGGGGCCGGTTTCGGCTGGCTTGGGCTGATGCTCTGCTCCCTCCCTTGCACCTCAGGCGCAGGGGAGGGTTGGGGAGGGGGCTTCTCGCTGTATCCGTGCCGTCGCGTATTTGGCGAAGATCAAAAGCACCCCTCCCAAGCCTCCCCTTCGCTGCGCGAAAGGGAGGGCTCAGCTGCTCGGCACACGGGAGGGTCCGGGCGCGAACCAAAACGAAGGGCTCAACGCTTCGCTCCCTCCCTTGCGGCGAAGGCGTAGGGGAGGGCTGGGGAGGGGGACTCTTCGCCATGAACCCAACGCTTGCGGCCCAACCATGCTCCGCGCATGCTCATGTCATTCACCATGAGCAGCAGCCATGTCCCGCAGACTCACTACGCTCCTGCTGCTCGCAACAGCCTTCGCCTTGCCCGCACACGCTGAAGTCAAAGACGCCACAGTCGCAGGCTTCACCGTTGAGAACAGCGCCCTGATCGCAGCCTCGCCAACGCGCGTCTGGCAGGCGATGACCGCCGATATCGACCATTGGTGGCCAAAAGACCACAGCTGGTGGGGCAAGGCCGCAAGGTTGTCCATCGATGCCCGCGCCGGTGGCTGCTTCTGTGAGATTGCAGACGCGCAGCAGGCGCAGCACCTGCAGGTAGTGTTCGTCGATCCGGAGAAAACCCTGCGCATGAGCGGCGCACTTGGGCCGATGCAGGGCATGGGCCTGCATGGCGTTGCCGAGTGGACGCTGCAGGCCGAAGGCGCAGCTACCCGGGTGACATGGCGCTATCGCGCAGGTGGCTACAGCCCGGATGATCTCGGTGTGCTGGCGCCGGTGGTGGACAAGGTCCAAGCGCAGCAGTTGGGCGGTCTGGCGCAATGGCTGCAGAGCACCCGCTGAGGATCACGCTTCCTCGTCCTCGTCGCCTGCCTCTTCACCACCGCCGGGCAGTTCCATAAAGGCCCAGAACGCCACGTTGTTCTCGGCCCAACTGGCCGATGCTTCGGACAGCACATCCAGCAAGGTATCGAAATCCGCCGGGCTGCCCTGGCGCAGGTCGTTGGCGTCACTGAACAGCAAGGCATAGCCGTTGGCCGGTAACCAGGACAGGTCACGCAGGCCATCGGACAGCGCATCCCAGTTGCGGCTCCAACCGGCGGGGAAGTCGAGCTGGGTACCGAGTCGCATCAACAAGGTGCGCTTGTCGGCGCAACCTTCCAGGTCGATTCTGCACACGCGCAGCCCGGCATCGCGTGCGACCGCCGCCAAGCCACCAAGGTCGCCATCGCCGACACCGTAGACGCCGGCCTGGCTGACATCTTCCAGGCCCATATCGAAACCGCTGTCACTCATGGCGTACTCCTGGCGGGGACTTCAAAGCTGCGGAAGCTCTCGTAATGGTCGTCGGTGTAATACCAGGCATCCGGCGGGTCGCCGCCGGTAACGATGCGCTTGGCACCACGATGGCTCAGCCCGGGTGTATCCACGGTGTATTCGCGGTAATAGCCGCGCGGGCGCTGCGGCAGCTGGCGCTCGCGGTTGCCGAAGGTGCTGCCGTCCTGGCGATGCGGGTAGGGCCCGCCGCGCTGGATCAGGGCGATGGTCTCGCGTGCTTCGGGCGGCAGGAAGGCCGGTAGCGGATCGCGAGGTGTGGCCGCGCGGGATTGCGCTTCTGCCGCAATTTGCGGATCGCTTCCAGCGCCAAGGTCCGCGCCCAATGAGGGCGCGAACTGCGGCGGCGGTGGTTGCTGCGCAACGCGCATGCCCCATAGGCCGGCAACCAGCAGGACCACGGCTATAACCAGAAGGTAGGGCTTGCGCATCAGGGCAGGCGATCAATCGAAGAAAGGGGAATGATTATCACGCTGTCAGCCGGATTTTGTTGAACGGGCGATTCATGCGTGATGCCTGCAGCGTGGTTCACAGGCCGATAACAATGACGACGCACAGCCCTGAAATCGTGTCGATTCCGATTGCGGGACAAAGTTTCCTTTACATCGGTCTTGGTAAGTTGGACGTTCCTGCCTACCATTCACTGCTGTATCTGCATCGCCCGGGTTCTCCGGGCACAGACCCCAGGCATATACCCAAGGAGATTTGTGATGGCCTATACCCTGCCCAAGCTGCCTTACGCTTACGACGCGCTGGAACCGTACATGGATGCGGCCACGGTCGAGATCCACTACTCCAAGCACCACCAGACCTACGTCAACAACCTCAATGCACTGGTCGAAGGCACCGAGTACGCCGACCTGCCGGTCGATGAGCTGCTGCGCAAGGTCAAGACCCTGCCGGAAAACCTGCAGCAGGGCGTGCGCAACCAGGGCGGCGGCCACGGCAACCACTCGCTGTTCTGGGACGTGATCGCCCCGAATGCCGGTGGCACCCCGAGCGGCGCGCTGGCCAAGGCCATCGACGAGCAGCTGGGTGGCTTCGACAAGTTCAAGGAAGCCTTCACCAAGGCCGCACTGACTCAGTTCGGTTCCGGCTGGGCATGGCTGAGCGTCACCGCCGACAAGAAGCTGCTGGTGGAGAAGAGCTCCAACCAGGAAAGCCCGCTGATGGAAGGCCGCACCCCGGTGCTGACCATCGACGTGTGGGAGCACGCCTACTATCTGAAGTTCCAGAACCGTCGCGCCGAGTTCATCGAAACCTTCTACAGCCTGATCAACTGGAAGGAAGTCGAGCGTCGCTACCAGGAAGCCATTGCCTGAGTGCAGTGACATGAAGCGGTGGCCCAAGTGGTCGCCGTTGCCGCAGAGGCCGGGCATTGCCCGGCCTCTGTTGTTTCGGGGGTGTTCGGCCGCAGCATGACCCCCTTTTGTGGGAGCGGTGTAAGCCGCGAGGCTGATGTTGCTCGAACCCTTGGCACCTTTGTGATCTGATGATGCATCTGCTTCGCGGCTTACGCCGCTCCCACAAACGACTACCGCTGCGGCGCCGCTTCAGGGCTTCTCAGCGTCAACGCTCGCTGGAATCCGGGTAATCCGCAGCGTCGCCATCATGCCCAGCGGCTCGCTTGCTGGCTGCGCATCGCTGGCCGGTAGCTGGATTGCCTGCTGGGTGATATCGGCAAAGCTACGGACCTGGTACAGCACGTCCATACCATGCTGGGTGTCGGCAGACAGGCGGGCTTCGCCGTGACGGGTGGAGGGGTTCCTGCGCGCGGGCTGATAGCCCGGCAGCTGGCGCACCAATTCCTCGGTTGGCGCGGCAAAGTCACCGATGATCAGCGACGGCAGGCCATCAGCGGTGGCGTCCATCCATGAGCGCAGGTCGGCAGCCTGGTGGCCGCGCGCGACCGAGCTGTTGTCGCTGGGGCACATACTGGCGGCGTAGATGTTCAGCAGCGCCTGCTGCAACTGCAGGCGCTGCATGCCGGCGGCCGTGGGGGCATCGTCACCGTGCAGAAGGGTGATGCCGTCCTGCTGTGCCTGCAGGCGGGTCAACACCGCATTGCCACGCCGCACTGGTTGGCTGGGGCGGTCGGCACTGATGAAGTCGCAGCTGTATTTAAGGCGGGTACCCAGCCAGCAGGCGGGGTTAGGGGCGCTGGCCAATTGGCGGACGTCCTGTACCACGATCACATCCGGCCGAAGATCCTGCATCAGCGCGGCGATCCGCTCGCGCTGGCTGCTCCAGATCTCACCACTGTCGGGGAGACGCAGGTTGGCTACCTTGATGACCGGCAACACCGGCTCGGCCATGACGCCAAATGACAGGACCAACAGTCCAAAACAACCCCAGCGCAGCATTGCAACGCCTCGAAATGAGGGACTGTCATCCTAATGCTTACTGCGTCGAAGGGGCGTGCAGGCGTATGAGCTGAGGTTTTGCCGGTATGGGCGGTAGGTGTTTTGCTGGTCCGAACCGGTCTGGCGGGCGGCCTGATGCGTTACGCTTGCAACCTTTGTATTCACGGATCGCCCGCAGATGACGACCAACGACGTGGCAACAGCCCCGAACCCCAAGGCAAAGATGCCGCGCCAGATCGGCTACATCATCGGCAATGAGGCGTGCGAACGTTTCAGCTTCTACGGGATGCGCAACATCCTGGTGCAGTTCCTGATCACCTCGCTGCTGTTGCAGGAGATCACCGCCGAGGGCCGTGCCGGCGAAGCCAAAGACATCATGCACAGCTTCATGATCGGCGTGTATTTCTTCCCGCTGCTCGGAGGTTGGCTGGCTGACCGCTTCTTCGGCAAGTACCACACCATTCTCTGGTTCAGCCTGATCTACTGCGTTGGCCATCTGTGCCTGGCGCTGTTCGAGGGCAACCGCCAGGGCTTCTTCCTTGGCTTGGGGCTGATCGCACTGGGCGCCGGTGGCATCAAACCGCTGGTCGCTTCGTTCATGGGTGACCAGTTCGATCAGGGCAACAAGCACCTGGCCAAGATCGTGTTTGACGCCTTCTACTGGATCATCAATTTCGGCTCGCTGTTCGCCTCGCTGTTGATCCCGCTTGCGCTGAAGAATCTTGGCCCGCAATGGGCTTTCGGTATCCCCGGCATCCTGATGTTCGTGGCCACCTTCGTGTTCTGGCTCGGCCGTAAACGCTATGTGCTGGTGCCGCTGCCGCCCAAGGACCCGCACTCCTTCGCCAACGTGATCCGGACCGCGCTGCTGGCGCAGGCGCCGGGCCAAGGCCGCATGGGCCTGGTGGTGGCGGTGCTGGGCGTGGTGCTGGCGCTGGCTTCGTTCGCGCTGGTGCCCGCCTTGGGCATCGTGATCTGCCTGTGTCTGGCGCTGGTTTCGGTGCTGGCCGGTATTGGCGGCGGCACCATGCTGCAGCTGGACCGCGCCCGTGGCGTGCACCCGGAGTCGGCTGTTGAAGGCGTACGTTCGGTAATGAAGGTGCTGGTAATCTTCGCCCTGACCACGCCGTTCTTCTCCCTGTTCGACCAGAAAGCCTCGACCTGGGTGCTGCAGGGCCAGCAGATGAGCATGCCCAGCTGGTTCACCGCCTCGCAGATGCAGGCGCTCAACCCGCTGCTGGTGATGATCCTGATCCCGTTCAACAATCTGGTGCTGTACCCGGCGCTGCGTCGCTTTGGCTTCGAGCCAACCGCGCTGCGGCGGATGACTGCCGGTATCGCCTTCAGTGGCCTGGCCTGGATCGTTGTGGGTGGCATCCAGGTGGTCATGGACGGCGGCGATGCGATGTCGATCTTCTGGCAGGTGCTGCCGTATGCGCTGCTGACCTTCGGCGAAGTGCTGGTTTCGGCGACCGGTCTGGAGTTTGCCTATAGCCAGGCACCGGCATCCATGAAGGGTGTGGTGATGAGCTTCTGGAACCTGACCACAACCATCGGTAATCTGTGGGTGCTGCTGTCCAACGCGGCGGTGCGCAACCATGCGGTCACTGATCGTATTGCCAGCACCGGCTTGAGCGAGACGGCGTTCCTGATGTTCTTCTTTGCTGGTTTTGCGTTCATTGCCGCACTGGCATTTGGAATCTACGCGCGCCGTTACAAGATGGTCGACAACTACCGGGCGGTTTGAACACATGCAAGGACCGATAACCCTGATCCTGATCGCCATCACCGCGCTTGTTTCGTGGATGGCGTTCAACAACCGCAAGTTGGCTGACCGGCTGATCCTGTGGCCGCCGGCCATCGACAAGCACAAGCAGTACGACCGGCTGGTGACCTATGGGTTCATCCATGCTGACTTCGGGCACCTGTTGTTCAACATGGTGACCCTGTACTTCTTCGGCCGCTCGATCGAAGTCATCATGCTCGGGATCACCGGGCAATGGTGGGTCTACCCGTTGTTCTACCTGGCGGCGCTGGTGGTATCGATACTGCCGACCTACCTGAAGAACCAGAAGAACCCGAACTATCTGAGCCTGGGCGCTTCGGGAGCGGTGTCGGCAGTGCTGTTTGCCTACATCCTGATCGCGCCGTGGAAGCTGATCCTGATCATGTTCATCCCGGCGCCGGCCATTTTGTACGCCGTGTTCTATGTCGGCTACAGCATCTGGATGGACAAGAAGGGCAAGGACAACGTCAATCACAGCGCACACCTGGCCGGCGCCGCGTTCGGTGTGATGTTCATGCTGATCATGGAGCCGGAACTGCTGCAGCACTTCCTGCAGAGTCTGATGAACCCTACTTTCCGCTTCTGATCGACGGAGAGGGAGCTGAGGGGCTGTGTCGCCCCTCATGCAAGGGGCCGCGCGCATCGTGTCGTCGCGGCCCCGCTTCGTTTACGGCAGCTGCGCCTCGCGCGCGAACGCTTGCAGCTGACTCAGGCGGCGTAGCTGTCGAGCAGACGCGAATAGACTTCGCTGTCGATCTTCTTGAATTCCCAGCCGCTGGTGTCGCCAGCGACGGCCAGCTGGAACAGGCCCTCCAGCAGGGTGGAGTCATGGTCGTTGGACGGGATCTGCATCGTGCGGTCGTTGTCGAACATGGGACACCTTGGCTGCTGTTTGTCGTTTGAGGGTATACGCAGCAAATCCCGTGCCAGCTTTTGAGACACAGTCCATGCTTTGATTGCGGTGGCGTTGCCGGCGCCGATGTCGGAAAGTGACGCAAAGTGGCGCTTCCGACCGGCAGCACGTGTCATCACGTCGCTTTCACCAAAAACACCGCGTTCCGCAGGAGTAGCCATGACCTTGAATAAACCGCCAGTTCCAGGGATCGAACATGACGCTGTCGCAAGCCGCTTCCAGACCCTGGTCGATGGCCAGCGCGCCGTGCTGGATTACGAGCTGGACGACGGCGTCATGGTCATCACCCATACCGGGGTGCCCGAGGCCATCGGCGGCCGCGGCATTGCCGCAGCGCTGACCCGCTTCGCGCTGGAGCATGCGCGTGCAGCTGGCTGGAAGGTGATACCGGCCTGCGCCTATGCCGCGACTTTCATGCAACGCCATGGCGAATATGCAGACCTGCTGGGATAATTCGCTGGCATGGCCAAGCCCGACCGGGCGGCCGCACACACCTCCAAGGGATGAAAGGGCATGAACAGGTTGGTACGGGGATCGTCTGCCGCAGCGGTGTTGCTGCTGGCATTGGCTGGTTGCAAGCAGGATGAGCAAGGTGCGCCGGTCGCACCGGCCGCGGAACCGGTGCAGGCACCGGTTGCGGTCGCACCTGCGGCAGCTGATCTGCGCGATGTGATTGAAAACACCCCAAGCTATGTCATTGGTATCAGCTACCCGCCGGCAGCCGCCAAGTACCCGGGTCTGGCCAATGCGCTGAGCGACTATGCAGGCCATGCCAAGGCTGACCTGTTGAAGTCGGTGTCCGAGCTGGGCAATGACAAGCCCACCGCCCCGTATGAACTGTCACTGGCCTTCGACATGCTGGTGGAATCGCCTGCGGTTGTAGCGGTTTCCGCTGATGGCAGCAGCTACACCGGTGGCGCCCACGGCCAGCCGCTGGTAGCCCGTTTTGTATGGCTGCCCGAGCAGCAGCAGTTGCTCAAGGCCGAAGACCTGATCACCTCGGTCAAGGGCTGGCAAGCGATCAGTGATTTCACCGAGGACAAGCTGCTGGAGCAGGCTACGGTGCGCGCCCAGGGCGAGGACATGTCGCCAGAGGAGCAGCAGGCCCAGGTCCGCAATCTGTCCAAGATGATCGACGAAGGCACCACCGCCGACGCCACCAACTTCGGCCAGTTCCAGCCGGTGCTGGACGCGGGGGGCAAGATATCGGCACTGCGCTTCGTGTTCCCGCCCTATCAGGTGGGGCCGTACTCGGATGGCACGCAGACGGTGGATGTGCCGGCAGCGGTGCTGTTGCCGCATGTGGCGGCGGCTTACCAGGGGCTGTTCGCGCGCCCCTGAAACACAGGAGGTCAGTGATGGATGCAGGGCTGCAACGACGTGTGGAAGCACTGCTGCAGGAGGCCGATATCATCCCTGGCGGTGACCGGCCGCAGGACCTGGAAATCCTCGACCCGCGCTTTTATGCGCGGGTGCTGGCCGAAGGCTCGCTCGGTCTGGGCGAGAGCTACATGGAAGGCTGGTGGCAGGCGCATTCGCTGGATGGCCTGCTCACCCACCTGCTGGATGCGCGACTGGACGAACGCGTGCACGGCAGCGGCGAAGTCTGGGACGCGCTCAAGGCCAAGCTGTTCAACCTGCAGAGCGGGCAGGGCAGCTACGAGGTTGGCAAGCGGCATTACGACCTGGGCAACGACCTTTACCGGGCCATGTTGGGCAAGCGGCTGGTCTACAGCTGCGGATACTGGCGCAATGCCAGCACGCTGGATGATGCGCAGGAAGCCAAGCTCGAACTGATCTGCCGCAAGCTCGGCCTGCAGCCGGGGATGCGCGTGCTGGATATCGGCTGTGGTTGGGGCGAAGCACTGAAGTTCGCCGCCGAGCGCTATGGCGTGCAGGGGGTGGGCGTGACCATCTCGCAGGAGCAGGCCGCATTTGCCCGTGAACTGTGTGCCGGTCTGCCGGTCGAAATACGCCTGCAGGACTACCGCGAGCTGGACGAACACTTCGACGCCGTATTCTCGGTGGGCATGTTCGAGCATGTCGGGGTCAAGAACTATCGCAGCTACTTCGAGGTTGCCCGGCGCTGCCTGGGCGAGCAGGGCCTGTTCCTGCTGCACAGCATCGGCACCAACATCAGCCGCGACCGCACCGATCCGTGGATCGCCAAGTACATCTTCCCCAACTCCATGCTGCCGTCGGCGGCGCAGATCACCCATGCGATGGAAGGGCTGTTCGTGCTGGAGGACTGGCACAACTTCGGCACCGACTACGACCGCACCCTGCAGGCCTGGCGCGACAACGTGGAGGCGGCCTGGGAGCATCTGGACGCGCGTTACGATGAGCGCTTCCGGCGCATGTGGCGTTTCTACCTGGCCGCGTCGATGGCGAGCTTCCGTACCCGCCACTCGCAGTTGTGGCAGTTGTTGCTGTCACCGCGCGGGGTTCGGGAAGGTTATCTGGCGCCACGCTGAACGTGGAACGCTGTAACCGCAAAACTGTTTTATAAGTTTATATTACATATGTGTATTATCTGCCTCATTCTTGGATGAGCCGGATAGCCCATGAGCAGCTTCGACGCGACTGAAACCCGGATTGATGCCACCTGCGCCCGCTGGCCCGGGTTTCCGCGTGAACCGGCGGTACTGGTGCGCCTGGTCAAGGGCATCTACAAGACGGTCCATGATCGCGCCAATGCAGTGCTGCGTGATTTCGACCTCAGCCACGCCGAATACAACATCCTGATGATGTTGTACGGCACCCCGGGGCACCCGTTGACCCCGTCGGAGTTGGCTGAAGCGGCGACCGAGAAGTCGGCCAACATCACCCGGCTCACCGATCAGCTCTGCAACAAGGGCCTGCTGGAGCGTATTCCGGACACCAATGACCGGCGCAAGTTGGGGCTGCACCTGACCGCTGCCGGTCTTGCCTGCATACAGAAGCTGTTGCCGAAGATGGCGGAGCTGTTGGTCATGCAGGTGCAGGGCCTGGACGAGAATGAGCAGCACCAGCTCGAGCGCCTGCTGAAAAAGATGCTGGACGGCATTGAGGCGGGCTGAGTACGTCATGTCAGCAATCCCGACATCAACAAGCCCGCAACTTGCAGAGCCTTGGTACGCAGGCATGCCCGGCTTCCTCAAGGGCGAGGCCGATACCTGGTTGTTCGTGCTGCGAACGACCGTAGCATTCTTCCTCACCGGCTGGCTGGCGATGCGCCTGCAGTTGCCGCAGCCGGGCACGGCGATGATGACCACGGTCATCGTCATGCACCGGCAAAGCGGGATGGTGCTGGCCAAGGCGTTCTACCGGGTACTTGGCACCTTTGCAGGTGCGGCCGGTGCGCTGTTGATCGTGGGCTTGTTTCCGCAACAGCGCGAGCCGTTCCTGCTGTTGATGGCGCTGTGGATCGCCGGCTGTACCGCCGGGGCCACTTTGCATCGCAACTTCAAATCCTATGCCTTCGTGCTGGCCGGCTATACCGCTGCCATCATCGCCTTGCCGGTGATCTCCACCCACCCAGGGCAGGTCTTCGACTCGGCGGTGGCACGCATCAGCGAAGTACTGCTGGGCTTGCTGGTGACCGCGGTGATCAGCGACACGATATTTCCAGTGCGCCTGCGCGACACCTTGCGTACAGCGGTGAACAATCAGTACGAAAATTTCCTTGGTTTCACGCGCGGCGCGCTGCTTGGCGAAGTGCCACGCGAGCGGATGGAGCAGGCGCATCTACGCGTGGTGCGGGATGCGGTTGCGTTGGAAGACCTGCGCAGTTCGGTGATCTTCGAGGACAGTGAAGCGCGCGCACGCAGCGCGCATCTGCAGCGCTTCAACCAGCGCTTCATGGCTGCATCGACCAGTTTCCAGTCCCTGCACCATCTGATCAATCGTATGCTACGTCAGCCAGACCCGGCTGCCGGCCAGGCCTTGCAGGCGCTGTATCAGCCGCTGGGCGCGGCCCTGCAGTCGAGCGAGCAGTCGCCCGCGCAACTGGCCGAGCAGATCCACGAGATGCGTGGAAACGTGGCGACGCGTGCTGCCCAGTTGCGCAGGCAACTGAGCGCTGCAGCGCAGGTAGAGGACTTCGATGTGGGTGTACAGTTGTTGCGGCGCTTCGTGAAGGAGCTTGCGCAGTACGTTCATGCACGTCGACAGCTGACCCTGCAGGTCGCACCGACCGAAGAGGACGCACGTGCCCATTTCATCCGCGGCAATGACTATCTCGGTGCCGCGGTGGCGTTCGCCCGCACTGCCATCACCATGTTGCTGCTAGGGGCGCTGTGGGCCGCCAGCGGCTGGGCGATGGCGGTCAATGTGATGCTGCTGGCGACGATCTTTTCCGGCCTGTTTGCCACCATGCCAAACGCTGCGCAGATGACCAGTAAAGTGGCCTGGGGCTATCTGGTTGGTGTGCTTGCAGCTTACGTCTGCGACTACATGGTGCTGACCCGGATGGAGGGCTTCACCTTGTTGGTTGCTGGCTTGCTGCCGTTTTTCATGGTCGGTCCGTATATGGTCAGCCGGCCCAAGCTGGCGGTGTTCGGCCTGGGTTACACGATGGGGCTGGTCAACATCCTGGCTATTACCGGCGTGCACACCTTCGACCCGGTGCGTTTCTTCAACGAAGGCACCTCGCAGATGATCGCGATGGGAGCGGCGGTGCTGAGCTTCGCGTTGATGCCACCGCTGGTGGGCACGGCCTGGTTGCGCCGTCGGCAGATGGCCGGCCTGCGTGCGCAGGTGGGTATGGCTGCGCAGGCGCCGCTAAGTGGCCTGCAGCATCGTTTCGAAAGTTCCAACAGCGACCTGTTGCATCAGATCGTCGCTCACACCGCAGCGGGCAGTGAGGAATCACGCATGCAATTGGCCTGGGCCTTGGCGGTCAACGAAACTGGCCGTGCGCTGATCCATCTGCGTCAGGATGTGGCCCATGAGCCGGCATCGACGCAGTTGCACCAATGTGTGGACGAGGTGGTGTTGGTGCTGGCCGACTTCTTCGCAGCACCCAGCGCACAGGCTTGGCAACGTGCCGACAGCGTACTGACTGCCGCCATTGCGCTTGCCCGCAGTCAGGCCAAGGACGGCGGCGTCGCAGCACGCGTGCTGCTGCACCTGCGCTTGGTGCGCCTGGCGATGGTGGATGACAGCTCGGTGATGGCGACCTATATCACGCCACTTGATTCACGCCTGGAGGCGGCTCGCCATGCCAATTGAAATCGCATTTGCGGGAACCCTGTTTCCGGGCTTGCTGTTGTTGTTTGTTGTGGTCTGCATCGTGCTGTGGGGACTGGACACGCTGGCTGGTCGTCGTGGTTGGTACCGCAATGTCTGGCACCCAGCCTTGTTCCGCACCGCGATCTTCATCTGCCTGTTTGGTGGCTTCGGCCTGCTGCTGTTCTGAGAATCTTCCATGACCCCCAAAGTCCAATCCATTCTTCGTTTCTCCATCACTGCCGTGATGGTGGTGATTGCAGCCTTTATCGCGATGGCGATGTGGCGTCATTACATGTATTCGCCTTGGACCCGTGAAGGTCGTCTGCGCGCCGAGGTGGTACGGGTGGCACCAGATGTCTCCGGGCCGGTGAGCGCGGTAGCGGTGCGCGACAACCAGTTGGTGAAGCGTGGTGATGTGCTCTACCAGATTGATCCGGCGCGCTACCAGAATGCTTTGAATCAGGCACGCGGCAACCTGGCTGCGGCACAGGCATCAGCGCGTGCGGCAGGCGCCAGCATCCAGGTCGCGGCGGCCGGCGCTGCACAGCAGAGTGCCAATGCAAGTCGCTACCAACAGCAGTACGAGCGACGCCAACGCATCACCAGCAGTTTGATTTCCGAAGAGGCGCGCACCGATGCGTTCAGTGCTGTGCAGGCAGCGCGCGCCGGGGTGGCACAGGCGCAGGCCAGCCGGCAGCAGGCCAGTGCCTCGCAGCAACAGGCACTGGCGGCGGTGGAGCAGGCGCAGGCGGCTTTGGATACGGCGGAGTTGAATCTGGAGCGCACCCAGGTGCGCGCGCCGGTGGATGGTTATGTCACCAACCTCGAAGTGCGACAGGGCGATTACGCCACAGCTGGTGCGGCCAAGCTGGCGGTGATCGACACCGATTCGTTCTGGGTCTACGGCTATTTTGAAGAGACCAAGCTGGCGCAGTTGCATGTGGGTGATGGCACGCGCGTGCAGTTGATGAGCGGGCAGGAGCTGCACGGGCACATCGAAAGTATTTCGCATGGTATTACCGATGCGGATAGTCCGACTGGCAGTGATCTGCTTGCGAATGTGAATCCGACCTACAACTGGGTGCGCTTGGCGCAGCGGATTCCGGTACGGATCAAGCTGGATGCGGGCTCGGTTGCGAAAGGTGTTGTGTTGGCCAATGGCATGACCGCTACGGTGATTGTGGAGCGGGGGCGGTAAGGCTGGGTCGGATTTTTTGCTGACCGGATGCTGGTTGAACGAAGTCCGAAGCCAGAAGCCAGAAGCCAGAAGCACAGAGCCAGAAGCACAAAGCCAGAAGCACAAAGCCAGAAGCACAAAGCCAGAAGCACAAAGCCCCCTCATCCGCCCCCCGCCTTCGCGGGGGCAGGCTCTCCGGGCACCTTCTCCCGCAGGCGGGAGAAGGGAATGCAGGCGCTGCTTGAGCTGATAGCTTGCCGCGCAATGCGTGAGCTCAAGCAATACATCTGACCCCCGCGGCGCCTGACCACTCCCTTCTCCCGCCTGCGGGAGAAGGTGCCCGGAGGGCGGATGAGGGGGCTTTTGATCTGCCGCACGAAGCAAAAGAAAACGCCCGGCAAAGCCGGGCGTTCTCATTCCACCAAAACCAGTAGCTGCTTACTTGGCAGCAGCACCGGTGGTCAAACCACGCTTCTCAAGCAGCGGCTCGATCTGCGGCTCGTGGCCGGCGAAGTTGCGGAACAGCTCCATCGCATCGACGCTGCCGCCCTTGGAGAGCAGGGTCTTGCGGAAGTGGTCGCCATTGGCGCGCGACAGGCCGCCGTTCTCGCGGAACCACTTCTGGGTGTTGGCATCCAGCACTTCCGACCAGATGTAGGCGTAGTAGCCAGCCGAGTAGCCGCCCATGATGTGGCTGAAGTACGGAGTCTTGTAGCGCGGCGGGACCGGCGCGTAGTAGATGCCGTCCTTGACCAGCGCTTCATGCTCGAACTTCATTACGTCCTTCGGTGCCGGGATCTGGCCAACACCGATCTGGTGCCAGTTCTGGTCCAGCATCGCTGCGCCCAGGTACTCGGTGGTGGCAAAGCCCTGGTTGAACTTGGACGCGGCGATCACCTTGTCCAGCAGAGCCTGCGGCATTGCCGAGCCGTTCTGGTAGTGCTTGGCGTAGTTGGCCAGGATGGTCGGCTCGTCTGACCACATCTCGTTCACCTGCGACGGGAACTCGACGAAGTCACGCGGCACCGCGGTGCCTGCGAAGTAAGGGTACTTCACGTCCGAGAACATGCCGTGCAGGGCGTGGCCGAACTCGTGGAAAGTGGTGGTCACTTCGTCCCAGGTCAGCAGGGTCGGCTTGCCGGCCGGCGGCTTGGGGATGTTGAGGTGGTTGGCGACCACCGGCTTGTCGCCGGTCAGGCCCGACTGCGACACGTAGGCGTTCATCCACGCACCGCCACGCTTGGATTCGCGTGCATACGGATCGAAGATGAAGATCGCCAGCTGGCTACCATCGGCGTCGAACACGTCATAGACGGTGACGTCGTCGTGGTAAACCGGCAGATCGGTGCGCTGCTTGAAGCTCAGACCGAATTCCTTGCCGGCGGCGAAGAACACGCCGTTCTCCAGCACGTTCTTCAGCTCGAAGTACGGCTTGAGCTGCGATTCGTCGAAGTTGTACTTGGCCTGGCGCACCTTCTCGCTGTAGAAGGCCCAGTCCCACGGCTGCAGTTCGAACGTCGGCTTGCCGGCGGCCTTCTGCTCGCTGTCGATCATCGCCTGCAGGTCGGCGGCTTCGCGCTTGGCGTTGGTGACGGCGGCCGGAGCCAGCTGGCCCAGCATCGCGTTGACTGCTTCCGGGGTCTTTGCCGTCTGGTTGCCCAGCGAATAGGTGGCGAAGTTCGGGAAGCCCATCAGTGCGGCCTTCTCGGCGCGCAGGGTCATGATGCGCGACACCAGTGCGGTGTTGTCGTACTCACCGCCCTTGCTGCCACGCGAGACCGAGGCCTCGTAGATCTTCTGGCGCAGTTCGCGGTTGGCCAGGTTGGTCAGCGGCGGCTGGCCGGTGGTGTTGAGCAGGGCGATGACGTACTTGCCATCCAGCTTGCGGGCCTTGGCGGCTTCGGCAGCGGCGGCGATCTGCTCGGCGGACAGGCCGTCCAGCTGCTTGACGTCATCGACCACGATGAAGGAGGCGTTGACCTCGGCCAGCACGTTCTGGCTGAACTTGGTGCCCAGGTTGGCCAGCTCGGCGTTCATCGCCTTGAGCTTGGCCTTGTCGGCGTCGCCCAGCTTGGCGCCGGCGCGGACGAAGTTGTCGCGGTACTTCTCGACCAGACGCAGGCTCTCAGCGTCCAGGCCCAGGTTGGCGCGGTTGTTGTACAGGGTCTCGATGCGCGAGAACAGCTTGCCGTTGAGGTTGATGGCGTCGCTGTGCGCGGCGAACTTGGCCGAGTAGTCGCCCTGCAGCTTCTTGCGTGCGTCGTTGGTGTCGGCGCCGATCAGCGAGAAGAACACGGTGGTGGCGCGGTCGAGCACGGCGCCGCTGTTTTCCAGCGCGATCAGGGTGTTTTCAAAGGTGGGCGCGGCCGGGTTGTTGGCGATCGCTTCCACTTCCTGCAGCTGCTGCGCCATGCCGGCGTCGAAGGCCGGCGCGAAATCGGCGTCCTTGATCTTGTCGAACTGCGGGTAGTGCAGCGGCAGCGGGCTTTCAGCGAAGAACGGATTGGCCTGCTGGGCCGATTGGGTGGTCGCAGCGGTTGCGGCCTGGCTGTAAGCCGGCAGGGCAAGACCCAGGGTCGCGGCAAGGGCGAGGGCGAGACGGGTGTTCAAGGCGGAAACTCCGGTAAAAAAGACTGATCTTTCAGGGTACCTGCAGGCGCGCCCGCACGGGTGTGTCGAATGGCATGGTTGCGCTGAAAGGCCACATCTTGCATGCCGTTGGCGCCGCGATGGCGTACGCTGACGGTCCTGTCAGGAGCCGCGCCATGCCAAATGCCTTCGATTTCGAGCTGACCGCGCTGGACGGACGTCCGCTGCCGCTGGCTGCGTTTGACGGCAAGGCGCTGCTGATCGTCAATACCGCCTCCAAATGCGGCTTCACCCCGCAGTACGAAGGACTGGAGCAGCTGTGGCAGGAGTTGGGCCCGCAAGGGCTGGTGGTGCTGGGCTGCCCCTGCGACCAGTTCGGCCACCAGGAGCCGGGCGATGCCGCCGCCATCCAGGACTTCTGCAGCATCAATTATGGGGTCAGCTTCCCTTTGTCGGCCAAGCTCAAGGTCAACGGTGCCGACGCTGATCCGCTATGGCAGTGGCTGCAGCGGCAGAAGCGTGGCGCGCTGGGCATCGCCGCTATCAAATGGAACTTCAGCAAGTTTCTGATCGGTCGCAACGGCCAGGTGATTGCCCGCTACGCGCCGACCGCGCGCCCGGAGGCGCTGGAGGCGGACATTCGGGCCGCGCTTGGCTGAAGAATGGTGCCGGATCAGTTTGAGTTGAGAAGCGGGCCTTGCTTGGCGAAGCTTCCGGGCGGCGAGTCATGGGCGCACCGTCACGGGTGCTTCGTTTACCGGGACTGTTCGTGGGTCATGCCAGATCCTGGTGCCGGCAGTTCGCTGCTGGAAGAAGTCGCGGCATTTGCCATCTCCGCTGCCTGACAGACCGCCGTTGGGGAAGCAGATTCGTTGCCCATTTCGCTCGTATAACTCACTCGGAAAGTCACAGCAGCGCCCCATGGGTACGAAGTACACCGTGCGCCGACCGTACTGGTAGCGCCAGATCGAGCCGGGACTCGCGCTGGGCGAGGCTGACTCATATTGTGTGATCAGCGCGTTGACGAAAGGCGGAGGGTCTTCCGCAAAGCAGGTGTTGGTAGCGGATAAACCAAGCAGGATCAGAAGTGGTTGCGGATTCATGTTTTGCTCGCATGGCTGAGAAGCAAATAGTCCCCAATCGGCCGTGGTTTGAAATCCCATGTCGACAGCCAATGATGGTGCCGCGGACGCTTGTCAGTGCGCCGGCCTATACAAAGCCATCATGCGGCAGCCAGCTGCAGACGGCCTACCGTCTTGAGATCGACGTGCTGACGGGCTACCCAGAGATCATGCGCGTCCTGCATGGCCAACCAGCTTTCCGGGCTGCGACCAAGGGCGACAGATAGGCGCAAAGCCATTTCAGGGCTGACCCGACTGCTGCCGTTCAACACCCGACTCAACGTCGAGGCGGAAACCCCAAGTGCCTGTGCGAGTTCGCGGCCGCTGACATTGTTCGGCTCCAGATAGATGCCGGAAATGAAGGCGCCCGGATGCGGTGGGTTATGCATGTTCATCAATGATAGTCCTCGTAGTCCAGCACGTGGCAATTGCCATCCTTGAATTCAAAGGTGACGCGCCAGTTGCCGTTGACGGCAATCGACCAGCGCCCCTTCATCTCACCCCTCAGTGCGTGCAGGCGAAATCCGGGGATATCCATGTCCTCGATTGTGTGTGCTGTATCAAGTGCGGCCAGCTGCAGGCGCAGTCGATTCGCATGACTTGCCTGTATGCCTGCGGTGCTTCCGGTTTCATAGAGCTTGCGCAGCCCTTTGTGGCGGAATGACTTGATCATGCTGGATTGTAGCATGTTGCGCATCACGCAACATTCACTGGGATAGCAGGGGTGGTAGCGGGGTCAGTCGGGGTGCGGCAATGCCCGGCGCGGGACTGCGCCGGGCAACCTTGCTTAGACCGGATCGGTCTCCGCCTCGTCCAGCAGGTCCTTCTGCTGCAACTGCACCTTGGTGGGGTCGCCATGTTCGGCCATGGCCCGTTGCAGGGCGCGGCGGGTGGCGGCGGTGACCAGTGACTGCAGGTCGCGGCCGGAGCTGCCTTCGGTGGCGGCTGCCAGGGTGCCCAGTACTTCCTCAACGGCAAAATCCAAGGGCTTGCCGGCCAGCTGCAGGCGCAGGATTGCCGCGCGTGCGTCCACGTCGGGCAGGCCGATCTGGATCTTGCGCTCCAGTCGCGACAGCAGGGCGCTGTCGATGGCGTCCAGATGATTGCTGGCAGCAAGCAGGAAGACCTGTCCTTGTTTGGTACTGATGCCGTCCAGTTCCTGCAGCAGCTGGGCGACGATCTCGGCGTTCAACTTGTCCGAGTTGCCGCTGCCACGCGGCGGGGCGATGGTGTCGATCTCATCGAGGAAGACGATGCACGGCGCCTGTGCACGGGCCTTTTCGAACAGCTGCTTGACCCGTGCGCCGCCGTCGCCGAGGAACTGGCCCTTGATCTCCGCCGAGGAGGCGGCGATGAAGGACAGCCCGGACTGGCTGGCCAGTACGCGCGCAATCTGGGTCTTGCCGGTACCGGGTGGGCCGTACAGCAGGATGCCGCGTGGCACCGGGATGTTCATCCGCGCCAGTTCTTCGGCATGCAGCAGCTCCTTGCCCAGGCTTTCGAACTCGGCACGGGTGCTGGCCGGCACGATCACATCGTCCCAGCCCAAGGTCTGCACCGAGGTGGAGCTCTTGCCGCGCAGGCGCGCGATGGCGGCGCTGAAGTCGCTTTGTGCAGGGCGCCCGGCCGGATGGGTGGAGACCACGCTGGTGATCAGGGTGGACAGGTCGCGGCCGGACATGCCGGCGGTTTCGCGCACCAGCGCTTCGGTTACCGGCAATGCCAGCTGGGCCTTGCCGAACTCGGCCAGCAGGATGCGCTCGCGCGCCTCGGCATTGGGTGCGGCAAGTTCGATGGAGACAGTGAAGCGCGACAGCACGGCATCATCGATCAACTCCTGGCGATTGGTGGCGCCAATCACCAGTACGTTGCCGCTGCCCTGGTTGAAGCCATCCCATTCGGCGATGAAGGTCTGCACCAGCTCGTTGCCGAAATTGTCGGTGTCGCGGCTGCCACGACGGGCGAAGGCGCTTTCGCATTCGTCAACGAACAGGATGGTTGGGCCCTTGCTGCGCGCGTCTTCCCAGATCTTCTTGACCTTGGGGCCGGTGTGGCCGATGTGCTCGCCCTTCAGATCGGCGATGGTGACTGCGACGAAATTGCAGTCCACGTGTTCGGCCAGCTTGCGTGCGATCAGGGTTTTGCCGGTGCCGGGAGGGCCCCACAGCAGCATGCCCTTGGGCAGCGGCGGGGTACCGGCGGCAAAGCGGTCCACCAGCTTGATCACCTGCTCCAGGGTCTGCTCCGGGATGGCGACGTCTTTCCAGTTGGCTTCCAGCTTGTCCAGCGAGGCCAGCCGGGTCAGCAGCGACTGCTGCAGCTGCAACTCGCGCTCATACGGCGCGCTCAGTGCCTGCAGGTCAAGAATGGGCTGGGCCAGTGGTGCCAGCATCGGTGCCAATTCGGCAGCCAATGGAGTCCACGTCGCGGCGTGTTCATCCGCTTCGGCGCGGACGCGTACAAGGCCGCCGGGGTGGCCGTTGAGCGGCAGGCGGATGAAGATGTCGGGGTCCTTGTCGTTGGCGACATCAGTACTCAAGCCAACCATCACCGCGTTGGAGTTGTCGTGCTTGTCACCGAGCTGCCAACTGTTCCCCATCTTCTCCACCGAGGGTGCGGGCGCGCGGATGACAGGATAGGGGTGACTGCGGCCATCGTCGTGCTTCTTGCCGAAGGCGTGCAGCTGCAGCTGGCGTTTGCCCAGCGCATCGATCGATGCCAACCCAGCGGCGGCATTGCGCTTTGACATACGGTTGCGGCCCAGCCAGACCAACAGCGCATACAGGAGCAGGCCAGGCGGAATGTAGACGAACAACAGGAACAGCGTGCTGGCCGGGAAGGGCAGCGTGTACGACAGCTGGCCGCAGAAGTTCCGAATCGGCCCATACAACGCCAGGCTGCCGAGCAGCAGCAGCCAGGCCACGGTGCGGACGCCGCCGCTGCCCAAGGTCGCGCGCAAACTCAACGCTGGCCCCAAGGTGCCTTTGCGGCCGTGTTGCTGCGTGTTGCGGCGTGCCTGCGCCAGACCTTCTTCGAACGCCGGACGCATAGCCTGGGCGGCCTGGCATGCGGCGGGGTAGGCAGCGCCCATCGCCTGCTTTGCGGTGTGGGCACGTTGCTGGCATTGCGCCAGCTCGTCGAGCAGCACGCTGCGCTGGTTGTCGATGAAGTTGCTGCGGGAACTGCTTGAAACCATGAATCCTTTCCCCTGAACTGAAAACGGCCGGATCAGTGTGATCCGGCCGTTACGCTACGCCATCATTGTCTGGGTTCATAGCGACCAATGGTCGGTAAACACCCTACACGCCTTACTTCTCGACGAAGGCGCGCTCGAACACGTAGTGGCCCGGAGTGCCGATGCGGGTGGAGACTTCGAAGCCGCGTGCGTCCAATACGCTGCGCAGATCGGCCAGCATCTGCGGGCTGCCGCAGATCATGAAGCGGTCGTTGGCCGGATCCAGCTGCGGCAGGCCGAGTGATTCCTGCATCTGACCGCTTTCCATCAGCGAGGTCAGGCGCCCCTGGTTGGGGAAGGGCTCACGGGTGACCGCCGGGTAATACAGCAGCTTGTCACGGACGATGTCGCCGAGGATCTCGTCGTTCGGCAGCTCCTGCTCGAAGTACTCGCGGTAGGCCAGATCCTTCTCGTAGCGCACGCCGTGGCAGACGATCACCTTGTCGAAACGCTCGTAGGTTTCGGGGTCCTTGACCACGCTCAACCACGGCGCCAGGCCGGTGCCGGTGCCCAGCAGATAGAGGTGCTTGCCGGGGTGCAGATCGCTGATCAGCAAGGTGCCGGTAGGCTTCTTGCCGACCAGGACCTTGTCGCCGGGCTTGAGGTGCTGCAGACGCGAAGTCAACGCACCTTCCTGCACCTTGATGCTGAAGAAGTGCAGCTGCTCTTCCCAGTTGGCACTGGCGATGGAATAAGCACGCATCACCGGGCGGGCGCCTTCGTTTTCGTTTTCCAGCCCGATCATCACGAACTGGCCATTCTCGAAGCGGAAGCCGCTGTCGCGGGTGGTGGAGAAGCTGAAGTAGGCGTCCGTCCAGTGACGGACTTCAAGCACCGTTTCGGCGCCAAAAGCGGAAGACATGCCGTGATTCGTAGATTGGAGACCGACCTATTCTAGCCGATAACCCATAAATAGGAATGAATCTCATTTGACTGGACTGTTGGTGTGGGGGGGGGGGGGGGGGGGGGGGGGGGGGGGGGGGGGCGGGGGGGGGGGGGGGGGGGGGGGGGGGGGGGGGGGGGGGCGGGGCGGGGGGGGGGG
>NZ_JBRRDY010000035.1:0-55742 GCF_056759935.1 Stenotrophomonas sp. STEN035 | reverse complement strand
CCCGCCTCGGGGGGGGGGTGCGGGGGGGGGCCGAGCCCCTTTGGGCGGCGCGCCTGGCGGTGCTGTGGACTCCCCGCCCCCCCCCCCGCCGGGGGGCCCCCCCCCACTACCTTGGCTTGCGTGCTCTAATCGCGCACCTGTTGCTGAAGGATGTCGTCCTTGTCTACTTCTGCTTTCCAGCCTGTGGCGGCCAACGAACGCATCGCCACCCTGGACGTGCTGCGCGGCTTTGCCCTGTTCGGCATCCTGCTGATGAACATGGAGGCCTTCAGCGGGCCGATGGACATGTCCTTTACCGGCATCGATCCGCATTGGCAGGGGTGGGACTACTGGGCCGACGCCTTTGTCTACGTCTTCGTGCAGGGCAAGTTCTTTACCCTGTTCTCGCTGCTGTTCGGTGCCGGCTTCGCGGTGATGGCACAGCGGGCTGCCATTGCGGGGCGTGACTTCACCCGTTTCTACCTGCGCCGCAGCCTGGGTCTGCTGGTCATCGGCGTGCTGCATGGACTGCTGCTGTGGTCCGGTGACATTCTGGTCGCCTATGCGCTGCTGTCTTTCGTACTGCTGGCCTTCCGTGAGGCGCCGCGCAGCTGGTTGCCGGCGCTGGGGACGATGGCGTATCTGGGCGCAGCAGTGCTGATGTTGATGCTGGGCGCCTTGATGCAGCTTGTACCGGCCGAAGCTGCCAGCGCGCAGGCAGCTGCCGCGGCAAAGGCCATCGAGGCGCAGCGCCAGGCGTACGGGCATGGCAGCTACCTGCAGGCGGTCGCGCAACGTCTGCGTGACGTCTTCGCTTCCCTGGGGGCGTTGCTGGTTGTCGGTCCGCAGGTGCTGGGTATGTTCCTGATCGGCGCATGGTTCGCGCGCAGTGGTGCCATTGCCGAGCCCGGACGCTATCCGCGGTTGTGGGCAGGCTTGCGCTGGTTGCTGCTGCCAATCGGTCTGGCGGTGATGTTGCTGAGTGTCTGGGTGCTACCGTACAACGCCCCGGGGCAATTCACCATGCGCAGCGCGGGCGCCTACGCGCTGACGGCAGTCGCCGGCTTGATGATGTGTCTGGGCTACCTCGCATGGGGCGTGCGCTGGAGTCGCCATCTGCAATGGTTGGCGCCCGCCGGGCGCATGGCCTTGAGCAATTACCTGGGGCAGTCACTGGTCTGCACCCTGGTTTTCTATGGCTATGGGCTGGGCTGGTTTGAACAGGTTGGGCGTGTCTCACAGCTGCTGTTTGCGGTTGTTCTGTTCGCCATGCAGGTACTGCTCAGCCAGCTATGGCTGCGGTGTTTCCAGTACGGGCCGGTGGAGTGGCTGTGGCGGGCGTTCACTTACTTGCAATTGCCACCACTGCGGCGCTGATGCATTGGCGGCAATAAAATAGCCGGGTGAACTCCCCCAAAGACGATGTACTTGTTGTTGGTGCCGGTGCCACCGGCCTGGCCACCGCGTTGGCGCTTTCCGAAGCAGGACGGCAGGTGCGGGTGATTGACGCAGGCACGTTGGGCGGTGCTACCTCGCACGGCAACTGCGGCACCATCACTCCCAGCCATGCACCACCGCTGGCCGCTCCCGGTGTGCCATTGCGCGCTCTGCGTTGGATGCTGTCGCCGCAGGCGCCGCTGTACATTCCGCCGCGTCTTGATCCAGCGCTCTGGCGCTGGCTGCTGAAGTTCGCTGCGCGCTGCAATCGAAGGGACTGGCTGCACAGCGCGCAGGGGCGCGCCGCATTGTTGAATGACTCCCGACAACGTCTGGTCGCCTGGGTGCAGCGCTACCAGCTGGATTGCGAGTTTGCCGAGAAGGGTTTGGATTATGTGTTCCGCCAGCAACGCAATTTCGACACGCATGCGGCCGAATGCGGTGCTTTGGCCGACCTTGGCATCGCTACCGAGATCATCGATGGCAGCGATTACGTTCGTGCCGAGCCCGCCTTCAAGGACGGTGTGATCGGTGCGATACGTTTTCCGGGTGATGCCAGTCTGCGCCCGGACCGTTACACCGCCGAGCTGGGACGGGTACTGCGTGCGCGCGGCGTGCTGATCGAAGAACACTGCGTGGTGCAGTCATTCGAGCCGCACGAGCGGGGCGTGCGCGTGCAGACCAATCGAGGTGCCCGCAATACCGGTGAACTGGTGCTGGCGACGGGTGCATGGTCGCCACGACTGGCTGCCAGGTTGGGGCTGCGCGTCCCTATCCAGGCAGGCAAGGGCTACTCCATCACTGGCAGCTGCGCGATGCAGGTGCCGAGCCGGCCGGTGGTGCTGAAGGATCGTTCGGTATTCGTCATTGCCTGGGCTGAACAGATGCGTCTGGGCGGCACGATGGAGTTTTCCGGGCAGGACTGGCGTTTGAATGCAACCCGTCTGCAGGCACTGGAGCAGGCGGCGCGTCAGTATCTGCGCCAGCCAATCGGCGAGGTCATCCATGAGCGCTGGTATGGCTGGCGGCCGATGACCTGGGATTACATGCCGATACTGGGGCGCTCACCTGTGCACGCTCACGTCTGGCTAGCGGCGGGTCATGGCATGCTCGGCATCAGTATGAGCAGTGGGAGCGGACAACTGATGGCTGATTTGATAACCGGGCAAGTGCCTGCAATCGATCCTGCGCCGTATCGCGTGGAGCGTTTCCAATGAGTGCGCGCAATTACGACGTGGTGGTGCTGGGTGGCGGTTCGGGCGGCTTGGCTGCCGCGTTCCGCGCAGCATCCTACGGCGCCAAGGTGGCGATGCTGGAGCCTGCGCCGCTGGGTGGTACCTGCGTCAATGTGGGTTGCGTGCCGAAGAAGGCGATGTGGCTGGCCG
Organism: Stenotrophomonas sp. STEN035; assembly: GCF_056759935.1. Taxonomy (NCBI): domain Bacteria; kingdom Pseudomonadati; phylum Pseudomonadota; class Gammaproteobacteria; order Lysobacterales; family Lysobacteraceae; genus Stenotrophomonas; species Stenotrophomonas sp. STEN035. The sequence goes on along the minus strand of NZ_JBRRDY010000035.1, from coordinate 52,941 downwards.
CGGATCTGGCCGAGCGCATTGGGCTGGCACGGCGGATCGGTTTCGATGTGCCGGCCGAACCGGTGTTGACGTGGTCGACTCTGTTGGATCGACGCCAGCAGTACATCGCCAATATCCACGCCAGTTATCAGAAGCGACTGGATGAAACCGGCGTGGTGCGGATCAGCAATCGTGGGCATCTGATCGATGCGCACACGGTGCAGTGCGAGGACGGCACCCAGTTCCGTGCCGAGCACATCGTCATTGCTACCGGCGCGCATCCGCTCAAGCCGGAGTTGCCGGGCGCTGAGTTGGGTGGCGTTTCGGATGATTTCTTCGCGCTGCGGGCGCGGCCGGACCGCGTTGCCTTGGTAGGCGGTGGTTACATCGCGGTGGAACTTGCTGGCGTACTACGAGCGTTGGGTAGCGAGGTTGCCTTGCTGGTACGCGGACAGCGCTTGCTGGACAAGTTTGACGCGGAAGTATCAGATCAGCTGGCAGAGAACCTGCGCCTGCAGGGCGTGGAGCTGCACTTCGGCTGCAAGGTAGAGGCGCTGCAGCGGCTGCAGCAACAGATCCGCGCGCAGTTGCACAACGGCCCGGAACAGGCTGTGTTCGATACGGTGCTTTTCGCTACCGGGCGTGGCCCGAACACAAAGGGGCTTGGTTTGGAGCAGGCTGGCGTGAGGCTGGGCGAGAAGGGCCAGATCGAAGTGGACGATTACCAGAACACCTCGGTGCCTGGCATCTATGCGGTTGGCGACGTTACCGGCCGGGTGACCCTGACGCCGGTTGCGATTGCTGCCGCACGCAGGCTGATGGATCGCGTGCTGGGCGGGCAGCCGGAGGCCAGGCTCGACTACGAGAATGTTCCCAGTGTCGTGTTCGCGCATCCGCCGCTGGGCAGTGTTGGTCTGAGCGAGGAAGAGGCGAGCAGGCGCTTTGGCAAGGTAAGCACGTACTACAGCCGCTTCCGGCCGATGCTGCAGGCGCTGGGGCAGGGGGAGGTACGCAGCCTGTTCAAGATGGTTTGTGTTGGTGAGGATGAAAAGGTGGTTGGCATCCATCTGCTGGGCGAGGGTGCCGACGAGATCCTGCAGGGGTTTGCGGTGGCGGTGAAGGCAGGGGTGACGCGCAGGCAGATGGAAGAGACGGTGGCGATCCATCCGACGTCGGCTGAGGAAGTTGTTTTGATGCGCTGAGCGTGGTGGTCAGCAACAGCAACAGCGCAAAAGCACCCCTCCTCAATCCTCCCCTGCGCTGCGCGCAAGGGAGGAGGCTGATCCTGCAGTTGCGGGCAATGCTTCGGCTCCCTCCCTTTGCCGTAGGCGAGGGGGTGAAGAAGGCCTGCTTGCGCGCCACTGGCGCGCGGCCTGATGAACGACCGAAGGCTATGCCTTCGGGCCGGGTGGGTTGGGGAGGGGTGCGGTTGATCTTACTTCTACTCCGGTAACACCTTGGTCCTACCCATCCGCCCCGCATAAATCCCTTAGCGCCCATAATAGAAAGCCATCTCCCCCGGATGCCGTAACAGCGTGACTGCTCCAAACCAGCGTGAGGCCACAGTGGCCGCGCCAACACTGCCCACCAGCTCGCGCCGCCTGTTGATCAGTGGCCTGTTGCTGGCCGCCACCGGTGCCATCGCCGCGTCCGGCAAGGCGGTAATCGTCAAACTCGCCTATCGGCATGGCGCCGATGCCACTGCCTTGCTGGCGCTGCGGATGATGGTCGCGTTCCCGTTCTTCATCGTCATGGGCATGTGGGCTGCGCGGAGGGCGCAGCCGCTGTCGGTCGGCGACCGCTGGCGGGTACTGCTGCTAGGCTTCAGTGGCTACTACCTGTCCAGCTATCTGGATTTCCTCGGCCTGCAATACATCAGCGCCACGCTGGAACGGCTGATCCTGTATCTCAGCCCCACTTTGGTGGTGCTGATCGCGCTGGTGGTGCTCAAGCAACGGCCCACCCGCATCCAGGTGGCAGCCCTGTTGGTCAGCTATCTCGGCGTGTTGCTGGCTTTCGGTCATGACATCCAGCTCGAAGGCCGCAGCACCTTGATTGGCTCGGGCTTGGTATTCGCCAGTGCACTGAGTTATGCGGTGTATCTGTTCGGCAGTGGCCAGGCGGTGGTGCGGATTGGCGCGGTGCGCCTGACCGCTTACGCCAGCATGGTGGCCTGCGTGCTATGCATCGGTCAGTACCTGCTGTTCCAGCCATGGGATGCGTTGTGGGAGTGCGCGCCATCGGTGTACTGGCTGTCACTGCTCAACGGCACGGTCTGCACCGTCTTGCCGGTGCTGGCGATCATGATCGGGGTCAAGCGGATTGGTTCCTCGCTGGCCGCGCAGGTGAGTATGCTGGGGCCGGTTTCCACGATTGTGCTCAGCGTATGGCTGCTCGACGAACCGATGGGCATTTGGCAAAGCGCCGGGACGGTACTGGTGCTGCTGGGCGTGTTGCTGGTGGGCAGCGGCGTGGCGAAGAAGCGGTGAGTGCCGAGGCCAGTGCCGCCGGTCATGCGCGCATCCTTGAGGCGATTCGCGCCATCCCGCGCGGGCAGGTACTGGGTTATGGCGAAGTAGCGGTCAAGGCCGGGCTGCCCGGTCGGGCAAGGCTGGTGGCGCGCCTGCTGGGCAGCAATGACGACCCGGAGCTGCCCTGGCACAGGGTGCTGCGCTCGGACGGCCGCATCGCCATGCCGGAAGGTTCGCGCGGTTGGCGCGAACAGAGCCAGCGGCTGCGGGCCGAGGGCGTGGCGGTGGAGAACGGCAGGGTGAAGCGGCCCAAACCGCCGCGCAGCCTGGACGAGGCGATCTGGGGCCCGGGCTAGCCGCTGCGGCTATGATGTAGCCAGTTTCCCCGGATGCCACCATGTTCCCGCGCCTACCCAAAATCACCCAGACGCTGCTGATCGCCAACGTCGTCCTGTTCCTGCTGCAGCAGTTGCCGCAAACGGCGGGCATCTTCACCCAGCTGATGCTGTGGCCCTTGGGCTCGCAGCAGGTGTTTGTCGATTCGCCTGGTTTTGAACCGTGGCAGCTGCTGAGCTATGGCTTCCTGCATGGCAGCTTCGGCCATCTGTTCTTCAACATGCTGGCGCTTTTCATGTTTGGTGCGCCGCTGGAAGCAACCTGGGGCGAGAAGCGCTTTCTGACCTATTACATGGTGTGCGTGGTCGGCGCTGGCCTGTGCCAGTTGCTGGTGGCTGCATTTGCCGGTGAGTACAACCCGGTGCTGGGTGCCTCCGGTGGCGTGTTCGGCCTGCTGCTGGCTTACGGCATGTTGTTCCCGAACCAGCGGGTGGTGCTGTTGTTCCCGCCGATCCCGATGAAGGCGCGTACCTTCGTCATCGTGTTCGGTGCGATTGAACTGCTGCTGGGTTTCACTGGCTGGCAGCCGGGCGTGGCCCACTTCGCCCACTTGGGCGGCATGTTGTTTGGCTGGTTGCTGATTCGCTACTGGCGGGGGCAGCCGCCGTTCAACAAGCGTGGCCCGCACCTGCGTCGCGTCAAATAGAAAAACTGTAGTGCCGAGCCATGCTCGGCAGTGGCTTTACCTGCGCAAAGCAGCCCTCACCCCAACCCCTCTCCCGCGAGCGGGAGAGGGGCTCAAGCGGTAGTGCCGAGCCATGCTCGGCAGCAGCTCCGCCGGTAAAGCTCCAGCCGAGCATGGCTCGGCTCTACAACAGCAGAAACGCAAAAAGGCGCGGAATCCGCGCCTTTTTGCTTCCTTCAATTCCGCATCAACGCCAGATCTTGATCTGCTCGGCGTCGGTGCGCTGCATCGGCTGGCCCGGTTTGCAGCTGAAGCTGGCACCAAATGCTGGCAGGTTGGACAGCGGTGCATTGCTGCGCCAGCGGCCCGGTGCGCGCACGTCGGTACGCAGGCGCTGCACGGCTTCATTCGGCGACAGCTGCTGTGCCCACAGGCTGGTCCAGCCCTTGAAGAAGTCCTGCTTGTCGGCCGGCTTGGCATCGGCCTGGGCGGCACTGAAAGCCTCCCATGCGATTTCCATGCCTGACAGGTCCGCCATGTTCTCGTCGCGGGTCAGTTCGCCGTTGACCTTGGCATCCTTGACGCCCGGGAACGGGTAGGCGCTGTACTGCGCGGCGACACGGTTGCCGAGCAGGGTCCAGGCGCTCTTGTCGGCCGGTGTCCACCAGCTGCGCAGCTCGCCCTTGGCGTCGATCATGGCGCCCTTGACGTCGATGGCGCGGCTGACTTCATGTGCGACCAGACCACCGAAGGCGCCGAACTTCTCGGCATTGCTGGCGTTGCCGGCAAAGATCGGGCCCTGCAGTGCGGCAGCCGTCACGATCAAACGGTTCTGGGCAATGTCGTAAGCGATCGACGGCTGCTGCGGCAGCACGTCCCAGCGGCGGTCGGCGTTGCCCTTGCCGATGCGCTTCATTTCCTGGGCGTGGCGCCAGGTGGAGGCGATCAGGATGTTGCCGCCGAAGCTGCCGCGGCCCATCGGCTGCACGGTGTAGTCCAGATCGCGCAACGGGGTGCCGATCTCGATCTTCATCGCGGCCAGCTTGGCTTCGGCTTCGGTCTTGGCCTCGGCGCTGAGCCAGCTGCTGCGCTTGACCGCAGCGATCTGTGCTTCGCGGATCTGGTCGACCATGACGCCGGCCTGGCGGCGGGTGTCGCGGTTGAGGTAGGTCGCTGCGTATTCGTGGCCCAGCATCGGGCCGGCGGCCACGTTGATGGCGTCGAGCACGGCGTCCGGGCGCGCAGGTGCGATGGTCTGGCCACGCAGCACGCGGCCACGGAATTCGAACTCGGCGTCGCGGTAGGCCTTGGACAGGTACGGCGCCATCGCATCGCCCACGCGCCAACGCAGGTAGGCCTTCCACTGGTTGGCCGGCAGGCGGCTGACCATGCCGTTGAGCTGCTGGAACAGCGCCGGGTCGGCCAGCGATACCAGGTCGTCGTTCACGCCCTGCGCCTTCAGGAAGGCATCCAGCTGCAGGTTGCGGTAGCGGCTGTTGAGGTCTTTGGTGGAGACCGGTGCGTAGTTGTTGAACGGGTTGTTGATGTCAGCCACCGAGTGCGCGCTGCGCGCCAGTTCGGTTTCCAGCTGGATGACCAGCGCCGATTCGGCATCAAGCTGCGCGGCCGGGGTGCCGGTCAGCGCCAGGATCTGCTTCACATAGCCGCGGTAGCGGCCCATCAGTGCGACGGTGTCGGCATCGGTGCGGGTGTAGAAGGCCGGGTCCGGCAGGCCGGTGCCGCCCTGCATGAAGTAACCGATGTGGCGGTCCAACGCCTTCAGGTCCACGTCCGGGGCGAAGTTGAACGCCACCGGGATGCCGACCTGATGCAGGGCGGCGATCGAGGCCGGAATGTCCTTGGCCTTCTTGATGGCGTTGATGCGGGTCAGCAGCGGCGCGATCGGCTTGGAGCCGTCGGCTTCCACCGCGGCTTCATCCAGGCCACTGGCCCAGAAGTCGCCGAGCAGCTTCTGCACATTGCCCTGCGGTGCCGTCATCGCACGATCCAGCAGCTGGCGCTGCTGGGTGCGGGTGTTGTCTGCCAGCGTGCCAAGGGCGCTGACCGCGCCGGTCTGCGGCACCGGATTGGCCTTGAGCCAGTTGCCGTTGGTGGTTTCGTAGAAATCCGTACAGGCCGCGCTCACTGCCGGTGCCCGTGCCGCAGGCTTCTTGCGGGCGGCCTGCGCATCGTTGGTGGACAACATGGTCACCAGGGAGAAGGCCAGGGCCAGGGTAAGTGGGCGAACGTTGGGCATGTGGTGCATATCCGCAGAAGGACAAAGTGGGCGGAGTTTAACAAGCTGGCGGCGGATTGGTGCCGGGGCAGGGCACGGAATTGGGTACTGCATCAAAACCGGGGGTTGTGTGAGCGGCGTCAGCCGCGAAGCTGGCGGTGTGGGAGATTCAAGAACCCCGGATTTGTGGAGCGGCGTCAGCCGCGAAGCCACTGCAATGAAGCAGTCAGTACCGTCGGGATTGCGTAGATATCTGGCGCTTTGGGTCTGCTCAGCTTCGCGGCTGACGCCGCTCCCACAAAAGCGTTGGCAAAAAGAAAGCCCGGCGATGCCGGGCCTTCTTCGGGTCTCACTGCAGGGCAGCGATTACCAGATCACTACCTGCTTGTCGCCGGTGCGGACCATCGGCGAGCCGGCCTTGCACTGGAACGCCGCGGCGAAGGTCGGCAGGTTCGACGGCGCACCCATGGCACGGAACTGTGCCGGGGCGTGCGAGTCGGTGGCCAGGCGGACCTTGGCGTTCTCGGCGGTGTACTTGGTGCGCCACACGGTGGCCCAGTTGAAGAAGAAGCGCTGGTCGCGGGTGAAGCCGTCAACCTTTGCATCTTCCTTGCCGGCCGAAGCCTTCTGCAGGGCGTCATAAGCCGTGGCCAAGCCGCCCAGATCGGCGATGTTTTCGCCCAGGGTCAGCGTGCCGTTGACCTGCTGGTCGCCCACCTTGTACTCGTTGAACTGCTTGACCAGCTTGCCGGTCAGGCCTTCAAAGCCCTTGGCGTCAGCCGGCGTCCACCAGTTCTCGAAGTTGCCGGTCGGCCCGAAACGGCTGCCCTGGTCATCGTAACCGTGGGTCATTTCGTGGCCGATGACGGCACCGATACCGCCGTAGTTCAGCGCGTCGTCGGCGTTCACGTCGAAGAACGGCGGCTGCAGGATGGCGGCCGGGAACACGATCTCGTTCTGCAGCGGGTTGTAGTAGGCGTTCACGGTCTGCGGGGTCATGCCCCACTCGGTCTTGTCGACCGGCTGGCCGATCTTGGCCAGTGCCCACTTGTAGTTGAAGGCGTTGGCTGCGCGCACATTGCCCAGGTAGTCATCGTGGGTGGTGCTCAGGCCGCTCCAGTCGCGCCACTTGTCCGGGTAGCCGATCTTCGGGGTGAAGGTTTCCCACTTGGCGATGGCCTTGGCCTTGGTTTCGTCGCTCATCCAGGTCAGGTCCTGGATGCGGTCCTTCAGCGCACCGGCCAGGTTCTTGACCAGTTCTTCCATCTTGGCCTTGGACTCGGGGGAGAAGGCAACCTTGACGTACATCTGGCCGAAAGCATCGCCAGCATCGTTTTCAATGGTGCCCAGGACCTGCTTCCAGCGCGGCTTGATTTCCTTCTGACCGTTCAGTTCCTTGCCGTAGAACGCGTAGTTCTCCTGCACGAACTCATTGCTCAGGTACGGCGCGGCGCCGTCCACGGTGTGGAAGCGCAGGTAGGCGCGCCAAGCTGCCGGGTCGGTGTCGGCCAGCATCTTGCTAACTTCCGCGTGGAAGGCCGGCATCGCCAGCGAGAACTTCTCCGGTGCGGCAATGCCCTGCGCCTGGAAGAACGCGGTCCAGCTGAAGTTCGGGGTCAGCTTGTCGGCATCAGCCACGCTGACCGGGTTGTAGTACAGCGAGACGTCGCGCGACAGCTCGACGCTGGACTTGGAAGCCTTTGCCAGGCGGGTTTCAAACTTGACCACTTCCTCGGCCTGCTTGGCGGCGTCGGCAGCGGCCACGCCGCTCAGCTCCAGCACCTTGGCGACGTGGGCCTTGTAGGCGTTGAGTTTGTCGGCCTTGCTGGCGTCGGTGTAGTAGGTGGTGTCAGGCAGGCCCAGACCGCCCTGGCTGGCATAGGCCATGTTCATGGACGAATTCTTGAAGTCCGCTTCCGGGCCGAAGCCGAACAGGAAGTTCTCGCCCTTGGCAGCGGTGCTGCGCAGGTAGTTGGCCAGCGCGGCGGTGTCCTGCAGGCCATCAATCGCGGCCAGATCGGCCTTCAGCGGGGTGATGCCCAGGCTGTTGATCTTGGCTTCGTCCATGCCGGCAGCCCAGAAGTCACCGACGATCTTCTCGATGCCGGTGGCGTTCTTCATCGCCGCGGCCTGCTCGGCCAGCTGGTGCTGCACGGCAACCGAGCGCTCGTCGAGGATGGTGAAGGCGCCCCAGCTGGTACGGTCAGCCGGAATTTCGTTGGCATTGAGCCACTTTTCGTTCACGTAGCCGTTGAAGTCGGTGCACGCATCCTTGCTGGCATCCAGGTCGGCGGCGGTGAAGGCGTTGTAGGCCGGCAGCTTGGACTCGTCCAGCTTCAGCTCAGTGGCGGCGGCCGGCGCAGCAGCGGTAGCTGCCGGCGGGGACTGCTCTTCTTGCTTGGGGCAACCGGTCAGCACGGCGGCGACGGCCAGCGACAGCAGGAGAATCTGGGGTTTGCGAACGATCACGGGAAAGGCCTCCGGGCCGGTTTCAAAGCATGAGTGAGGCCACGGAGTCCGGGGCCGAAGCAGGAAGATACGCCTGAAACCGATGAGGAAGGGGTGTAGAAGGTCATGGGTCGCTGCAGGCCTATTCCTATGGGCGGCGGCGAGTAGCCAATGCTATACAGCAGCAATGACCAAGACCTCGAGCAAGCAGTGGGACGCGATCCTGATCGGCGGCGGCCATAACGGCCTGGTGTGTGCGGCCTATCTGGCCAAGGCCGGCAAGCGCGTATTGGTATTGGAGCGACGATCAGTGGTTGGGGGCGCCGCGGTCACCGAGGAGTTCCATCCCGGGTTCCTCAACTCGGTGGCCTCTTATACGGTGTCGCTGCTGCAACCCAAGGTGATTGCCGAGCTGGAGCTGGAACGGCATGGCTTGCGGGTGGTCTCGCGCAAGCTCAACAACTTCCTGCCGCTGGGCGACGGTGAGTACCTGCTGGCCGGGGGCGGGCGCACAGCAGAACAGGTTGCGCGCTTTTCCGCGCGCGATGCGGCCCGCTTGCCCGAGTACGAGCAGCGGCTGGAAATATTTGCCGACGTGTTGCGTGCGCAGGCACTGCAGGCGCCGCCCAATATCAGCGGAAATAGTTGGCTGCGCGCTTTACCAGAGTTGTGGAAGGCTGGGCAGCTCGGCAGACAGCTGCAGCGTCTGGACCCGGGGTTGCAACAGGAGTTGATGGATCTATTCACCATCTCCGCCGCCGAATACCTGGATCGTTGGTTTGAGAACGCACCGATCAAAGCCTTGTTCGGCTTCGATGGCATCGTTGGCAACTACGCCAGTCCCTATGCGCCGGGCACTGCCTACGTGTTGTTGCATCACGTGTTTGGTGAAAGCAACGGCGTCAAAGGTGCCTGGGGGCATGCCATCGGTGGCATGGGCGCGATCACCCAGGCGATGGCGCGCGCGGCGGTCGAGGCCGGTGTTGAAATTCGTACCGATGCAGTAGTGAGCAAGGTGCTGGTCGAGCAGGGACGCGCGGTAGGTGTCGTCATGGCTGATGGCGAAGTGCTGCGTGGCAAGGCCATCGTTGCAAACGTCAATCCGAAGCTGCTCTACGAGCGTCTGTTTGATCCTGCCGATGTGCCGGCGCCTACGTTGGAACGCATGGCCAACTGGCGCTGCGGTTCTGGAACCTTCCGAATGAATGTGGCTCTGTCGAAGCTACCTGAGTTCAGTGTGTTGCCGGGGCAGGGTGATCACCTGACGGCCGGCATCATCATCGCGCCAAGCCTGGACTACATGGATCGCGCCTATCTGGATGCACGCCAACATGGTTGGTCACGCGAACCGATAGTGGAGATGCTGATCCCCAGCACGCTGGATGACTCATTGGCGCCGCCTGGGCAGCATGTGGCCAGCCTGTTCTGCCAGCACGTTGCGCCGCAGCTGTCGGGCGGCCGTAGTTGGGACGATCACCGCGAAGAAGTCGCGGATCTGATGATCGCCACTGTCGATAAACATGCACCGGGCTTCGCTGAGTCGGTACTGGGCCGGCAGATCATGAGTCCGTTGGATCTTGAACGGACATTCGGCTTGATCGGTGGCGATATCTTCCACGGCGCGTTGAGCCTGAACCAGTTGTTCAGTGCGCGACCGATGCTGGGGCAGGCGGGCTACAAGGGGGCGCTGCCGGGGCTCTATCTATGCGGCTCGGGTACGCATCCAGGTGGCGGGGTTACCGGGGCGCCTGGGCATAATGCCGCGCGGGTGATCATGGGGGACCTTGACCACTGAAACGGTCGAGGTCCCCGTTATCTCAAGTCAGGGCTTGGTGCTGCTGCCTTCAACCTGCGGCATCTCGTCATCGGCGACGGGCTCCGGTACATCCCGGAGTGGTTCGACGGCTGGTATGCGCGTGGATCGCGGAGCTTCTGAGGCCTGCTCGACAGTGCCTACGTTTACCGTCGCAATGCGGGGTTTCATCCACACCGAATCCTGCCATGCCTGGTACTTGATCGGGTCCCAGTAGCGTTCGTCATAGAACTTCGATCCATCTATCTCGGTGCTGCCGGTGGCGGTGGGGATGATGATGCGCACGTTGCCGGTAAAGCCGGTCCTGCTGCCGGTCAGGCTCCTGCGCTCCCTTCGGAGCTTGCTGGCAATACGCGGCAGAGCTGCGGCATCACCGTAGCGGGCATAGACGTCCTGGCCCAGGGTCAACGCGCGCGCGCGCTCCCCCTCTGGAAGCTCTGCCCAGTACCGTTCTCGCAGACCGGCGAAGCCCTCGTAGCCGCGTTCAGCTGCAAGGTCCATCCAGGCATATGCCAAGGCGCGGTCGCGGACAGTGCCCGTGCCGGTCCACAGCATTTCGGCGACCATGCCTTGTGATGGCTTGTCACCGTAAAAGGCAGCGTTCTGGAAGAAACGGAAAGCTTTCTCCAGGTCACCTGCCTTGTGCTTCTCAAGGCCAAGCAGGCGGAAGCGAAGATCGGGATGTCCGTTGAGGAACCCCGCAGTGATCATCAGTTGATCTTTTGTTGGATCGTCTGGCTGCGTGCCCACTGCCTGGTTGGCTGCAATCACGGGCCAGGTGCTGGATAGCGCCAGCAAAAGCAAGGTCCGGGCGAAGGTATGTTGGCGCATCATGTGTGTCCTTGTGCTATCCGTGCCATGGCGACATGGTCAACGAAGAAGGGTTTGCCTTGGAATGGTCGAAAGTCATTGGCATAGCAGCGGGGGAAGTCCCCCGCTGCTCCCTTGCAAAGACGAGCTTCGGATGAGGATGTGACTTCGAGGTTACTTTGCGCTGGTTGGCTCGCCGACGTTGACCTTCCCGTCGCCGATATGGCGTTGGAAGAAGCCAAGCATTTCCGTATAGAGATTCACGCGGGCATCCTCGCCGTAGAAGCCATGCATTTCGCCTGACTGGATGATCATGCCTTCGGGCTTGTTGCCTGCCGCGATCAGTGCTCTGTTCATCAACTCTGTCTGTTCCGGAGGAGTGCGCACGTCACGTGCGCCGGCAGCGAGATAAACGGGAATCTTCACCTCGCCGGCCCGACGAGCAGGCGAGCTTTCGGCCCAAAGCTTCGAGTCAGTGCCATGCGTGCGCCGCAGGAAGCGCTGGCCGGATTCACGCTCAGGGATGTCGCCCTTCTTGAACATCATGTCGATGTCGTAGACACCCACGTAGCCGAACGTGCACTTGAAGAGGCCCGGCTCCCTGATCGGTGCCATCAGTGAGGAATAGCCGCCGAAACTGCCGCCATAAATGCAGATGCGGTCCTTGTTGGCATATCCGTTGTTGATGACCCAGTGTGTCGCGTCGAGGATGTCGTTCTGGATCCCCTGGCTCCATTGCTGGTGGCCTGCGTCCTGGAATGCCTTGCCATAGCCACCGGAGCCGCGGTAGTTGATCTGCAAGGTGGCGTAGCCACGGCTGGCAAACAGCTGCGCTTCAGGATTGAAGCCCCAATTGTCGCGTGGCCCGATCGGACCGCCATGCGGATTGACGATCAACGGCAGGTTTTTTCCGTCGCTGCCATGCGGCAGCGTCAGGTACGCATGGATGAGCTTACCGTCGCGGGAGGTGAACGAGAATGGCTTGACCGAGGCAAGCTGGGCAGACGCCAGCTGTGGTCGCTGTTTCATGAGAAAGCGTGCCTTGCCGGAGTCGCGATCGAACAGATAGAGCTCTGAGGGATTTGTGTCGCTGTAGACGTTGACAATGATCTTCTTGCCATCGGCGGTGGCATTGGAAAAATCCACCATCTGCCCCTCGAAAGCGTTGGCCAGAGATGCGTAGAGCTCGGCATCCGGGTGCTCCTCATTGAGGAGGGAGACTTTGGGTGCACCAGCCTCGGTGACTACGCCGATGAGTGTCGTATCGTCCGTTGACCAGATCATGTCGGAGACTTCCGCAACCGGATCCTGATGAAGAACCGTGAAGTCTCCCGTAGTGGGGTTCAGTGTTCCCACTGCCGCCGGTAAACGCCCATCATCCCGGCTTGCATAGATCGTGCCATCCGGGGTGGAACGCAGGATGTCCAGGTGGTTACCATCCGATTTGGATGCATTGACCAAGGTCCAGTTGCCCGCATCACGGCGGTAGAGCTCGGTGCGCTCGTCGTACTCGCCGTCTTCGCCCTTGCTGGTGGAGCAGATCGCGAACTGTGGTTCTTTGGCGGCATCCAGCGTGATGTTGCAGTTCTCTTTCGGCGCGCGAGCCATGCTGGTACGGCGCCCGCTCAGTGTGTCCATGCGCACGACTTCTGTGCCGACGCCTTCGGAGGAACGCGGGCTTGTCACCTGCATGATGACGTTCTGGTCGTCATTTTTCAGCGTGTCGAGCAGGCTGAAACGCTCCGAACCAACGGTCTTTCCGCGTTGCGTGGCATCACGGGTGCCGTAGAAGATAAGCGGTCTGGGCTGCGAACCGTCTGCATTCACGGCAAACCATTCGCCGGTTGAGAAGGGGGCTGCGTAGCCGCCCATCTTCTTCACGGCGTTGAACATCAGGCGTTCGGGGCTGGTCCAATAGAAACTGCCAACGCTTTTCTGGTCGGGGAGCTGATTTACCTTCACGATCTTGAGGTCGGAAGTTCTCAATACGGTGAGCACGTCCTGTTCACCACGATCCACGGTTATGGCGATGTAACGGCCATCCGGGGAAATCTTGGCCGTGCCGTAGGCGGAGTGCGAGACGAAGTCGCGTATGGACGGGACGGCGGCCGTTGGCGCCGCGGAGGCTGCCGGAACGGAAAGCGCAAGCAGGATGGCTGCTGCCAGGCATGATTTCATCGGGGATTTCCTTGTCAGATATCGAAACACTGGGTCATCAACAGAATGGCCCGGGAGTACCCGGGCCATTCTGCTTGGATCACACGCTCAATCAACGGAACCGATACTGGAACTCAACAGCGATCTCGCGTCCCACTGCGTCATAGGCGCGCCAGAAGTACGGGTAGGTGTTGAAGCCGTCGTCCTTCGGGTGGTGGTTGTCAAAGATGTTGTTGACGTACAGGTTGACCTGCGCCTTCTCGGTGATCTTCTTGCCGATGCTGCCGTTCCAGATGAAGTACGGAGCGATGCGGCCGGTTTCCTGCCAGTTCGGCAAGCTGCCGTAGCGGACCATGAACAGTGCGGCCTGCCAGTCGTCCCGCTGCCACGTACCGGTTGCGCGGATGCGGCTGCGGAAGTCGAAGTTGCCCAGGTCGTCGCGGTAGTCCAGCACCGGGTCGTTCTTGAACTGGGCGGACGTCTGGCCGAGGGTGTGCGACCAGCCAAGCTGGACACGGAAGTCGCCCAGGCGGTCGGTATCCAGCCTGTAGTCCAGGGTGGCGTCGATGCCCTTGGTGCCGAGGACTGCGCGGTTGATTGGACCGCGACGGATCTCCGTGATCTGGCCGTCGTTCGGGGTGCCCGGGGCGCTGAGGCGGGAAACGCGCGAGAGCATGTCGTTGCAGAAGGCCGAGCCTGGTGCGCCCAGCGTGAACGGCTGGCCGTTGCGGGTCTTGCCGGTGATGCAGCCGGCTTCACCTTCCAGAATGTACGCGGAGGTGATGTCCGAGACCACGTCTTCCAGTTCGATGTGGTAGTAGTCAGCGCTGACCGAAAGGCCGTCGATGATGTCCCACACGAAACCGGCCGTCCAGGACTTGCCTGTTTCTTCGCTCAGGTCCTTGGTGCCTTGGCGCACGCCGAAGGCGGTGTAGTTGGTAGTGATGTCCGAGCTGGTGCACTGCGCTGCGACGCGGCCGCTTTCAAGGCAACGACGCACGTCGAGGACTGAGCTGAATGAACCGCTGCGCTCGGCGAATACATAATGCATGTCCGGGGCGCGGAAGCTGGTGGCGTAGGAACCGCGCACGAGCAGGTTCGAGAACGGACGCCATTCGAGGCCGGCGTTCCAGGTGCGGGCGTCATCCACCGAAGTCACGTCGTCGTACTTGTCGAGGCGGCCTGCGAGGCTGGCCTTGAGGCTGTCGAAGATCGGGATGGACAGTTCAACGCCGGTCGCATAACGGTCACGCTTGCCACCGCCACCGGTGCCGGTGCGGTTGTAGGGGCGGTCAGCACCAGTGTAGTCCGGCAGGATGCGCTTATCTTCGTTCAGCTTGTACTCCTGCTGGGATGCTTCCACGATGGCCGCGAAGCCAAGCGGGCCGGCTGGTAGCTCGAACAGGTCGCCCGAGACCACGAAGTTGCCTTGGTTCACATAGGACTTGGCGTCGGTCTTCAGGGTCGTGCTCATCGACGCGAACTGTTCCGGCGTCAACGCGCTGTAGTAATGAGCTTCATTCAGATCGTAGACCGCGTAGCCGCTACGTGTGCCTAGGCGTGGGCCGAGGAACCAGTCGTTGACCTTCGAGGCGACCAAGCGCGGAGATTCGACCTTGATGCGGTACTCGGCACGGGACACGGTCGCATCCCAGTCGAAGCGGTCGGCAAAGCTGCCCTTGAAGCCAACTGCAAGATCATAGGACTTTTCGTCATTCTTGCTCATCAGGTTGTTCAGGCCGCCGGCTTCCATCGGCGTGAAAATGCGCTGCGCGTCGACGATGGTGCCAAGACCTTGGTCGTACCAGAGGCCGCCGACGGTGGGACCGCCCCAGAACTGGGTGCCGCCAGTGTACTTGGCGCGCGACCAGTAGGTCTGGAGGCTTGCCCATGCCTGCACGCCGCTATCGAAGTCGAACGTGCCATACAGGTACGCCGAGATGTCGTTGTTGCCATTGCTGATCGTCTGGTAGCCAACATCCTTGTAGCTGCCGCAAGCCTGGCCAAGGTTGGTGATCGTGCCGGCCGCGTTGGCCGAGCGATAGTTATGGCGCACCCACTCATCGCCCATCTGCTCGCAGGCGCCAGGCGGCGGTGCGATGTAGCTGTTCGCGCTCTTTGTGCGGTCACGGACACGCATGGTCCCGGTGGGCTGGATGCCGACGAAGTTCGGCGGCAACGGGTTGTCCAGCAGCGAGTCCATGAAGTCACGCTGATACGCGTGCAGCGGCTCGGAATTGAAATATTCAACTGCGTAGGTGAGGCTCCACTTGTCGCCGGTCTTGCCGCCGATCCACTGCAAGTCGGCGCGATCACGGCCGCCGTCGGTGGTTGTGGAACCCTTGACCTTAAACAGATCGCCTTCGAAATTGGTCTTCAGGACGATATTGACCACACCTGCGACAGCGTCGGAACCATAGATGGCAGATGCGCCGCCGGCCAACAGTTCAATGCGCTCGACGGCGGCAGCGGGGATGTTGCCGAAATTGGCGAAGTTGCTCTGGCCGTTGTACGGCAACGGATAGTCAGCAGCACGGCGACCATTGATCAGCAGCAAGGTGCGGCCCGGGCCGAGGCCACGGAGATTGATGACGCTGGCGTTCGGTGTGAAGCCACCCTGGAAGATTTCGTTCTGGGTGGAGCCGCTGGCCTGGGTCAGTGTGTTCAAAGCGTCGAAAACGGTGGTGAAGCCTTCGCGCTCGATCTGGGCGGAAGTGATGACAGTTACGGGTGCCGGACCCTCGACTTCAGCGCGCTTGATGCGCGAACCGGTGACGGTGACCTTGTCCAGGTTGGTCGCGTTCTTGTTGGTCACCTCGTGACCAGGCTGAGGCTCGGCTTCCTGAGCGTGAGCCTGCGCGGTAATGGTCAGTGCCATTGCGGACACCAGTGCAAAGCTCAACGGATGACGGATGAGCGGACTACGAATCGCCATGCATTTCCCCTAAAACGAATGAGGTATCCCTTTCACAACCATGCTGACGAAAGGGCTATTTGTTCCGGTGTTAAAAATTTTCATTTCCCGGTAACCCCAAGTTAACACAAGGTTAACCTTAAAGGTCAAGTGTTCAGCTTGTGCTCATGAGTGCTGGATTCGGCAAGACTTGTGGTTGAAGTCGGCAAAAGTCGGGCTGCTGGTGGTTCTGCGCATCGCGCTATAGTTCGCGCCGAACCAATGAAGTAGAGGCTGTAGTGATCAGGTCGATTCCGCTGGGCGGTGCCCACAAGGTGCAGAAGGGGCTCTCCCCCCATCCGCGTATCCGCAATGTCATTGCGGTTGGCTCGGGCAAAGGCGGGGTGGGCAAGTCCACCACGGCCGTGAACCTTGCTCTGGCGCTGAAGCAGCTGGGTGCCAAGGTTGGGGTGCTGGATGCCGATATCTACGGCCCCAGCGTGCCGGCCATGCTGGGCCTGAGCGGGCGGCCGGAGAGCCCGGACAACAAGTCCATCGAGCCGCTGCGGGCGTTCGGGGTCGAGGCGATGTCGATTGGTTTCCTGATCGAGCCGGACTCCCCGATGATCTGGCGTGGGCCGATGGCCACTTCTGCGCTGACCCAGCTGTTCAACGACACGCTGTGGGGCGATCTGGATTTCCTGCTGATCGACCTTCCGCCGGGTACCGGTGATATCCAGCTGACGCTGTCGCAGAAGATCCCGGTGGCCGGGGCGGTGATCGTCACCACACCGCAGGATATCGCCACGTTGGATGCGCGCAAGGCTTTGAATATGTTCGAAAAAGTCGAGGTTCCTGTGCTCGGTATCATTGAGAACATGGCGGTACATACCTGCGGCAACTGCGGCCATGTCGAGCATCTGTTCGGCGAGGGCGGGGGGCAGCGCATGGCCGAGCAGTACGAGGTGCCGTTGCTGGGCTCACTGCCACTGGATATCGGCATCCGCGAGCAGGGCGATGTGGGTGCGCCTATCGTGGTTGCGCAGCCCGATTCGGCCGCGGCGAAGGCCTATATGGCGGCCGCGCAGCGGATGGCGGAAGAATTGGCCAAGCGCCCACGCGCCAGCATTCCGATCCTGTCGTCGCTGATCTGAGGCAGTCGCCAGCTCGGTAGCAAGCAAGGCCCGCTCAGCGGGCCTTGCCTTATATAGAGAGTGTGCAGAAATTGCTGGCAGGCGATTGCTTGCCGGCTCCTGACCGGCTCTAGGCTAGAATCGACCACCCCCGGCCGCAGGCATGCTGCGGCACAACGTGAACAGGATCACTGAATGAGCATCAAGAGCGACCGTTGGATCCGCCAAATGTCCGAACAGCACGGCATGATCGCGCCGTACGAAGCCGGCCAGGTCAAGCAGGTGGATGGCCAGCGCATCGTCAGTTACGGCACCTCGAGCTACGGCTACGATGTGCGTTGCTCGCGTGAGTTCAAGGTGTTCACCAACATCAACTCGACCATCGTAGATCCCAAGCACTTCGACCCGAAGAGCTTTGTCGACATCGAGGCCGATGAGTGCATCATCCCGCCGAATTCGTTCGCGCTGGCACGCACGGTGGAGTTCTTCCGCATCCCGCGCGACACCCTGGTGGTGTGCCTGGGCAAGAGTACCTATGCGCGCTGCGGCATCATCGTCAATGTCACCCCGCTGGAGCCGGAATGGGAAGGCCACGTGACGCTGGAGTTCTCCAACACCACGCCGTTGCCAGCACGCATCTATGCCAACGAAGGTGTGGCGCAGATGCTGTTCTTCCAGGCCGACAAGGACGACATCTGCGAGACCTCGTACAAGGATCGTGGCGGCAAGTACCAGGGCCAGACCGGCGTCACCCTGCCGCGCACCTGAGTGCGGTTCGAGCTGAAATGAAAAAGGCGCCATCAGGCGCCTTTTTCTTTGTGCAGGATCCGGCGGTGCGGCTTACTTGCCGCGCCCGAACAACATGCCGATACCGACGGCGACCAGGATGGCCGGCCACCAGGTGGCGAGCATGGTGCCGATGTTGCCGTTGATCCAGCCGAGGTTCTTGGCCAGGAAGAACAGGCCAACGATGATCAGGATCAGGGCGGCGATCAGATTGGAGCGCATCGGCTTGCGGAGTCCGTAAGGGGGAAGGTGCTTATCGTAGCCGTTGGCGCCAGATTTCGACACGCTGGGCCAGTACCTCCGGGTCAAAGCGCTGCGCCTTGCCGCTGCCCCAGACCGGGCCCGGCCATGCAGCGTCGTTCTCATTGCGGCCGATCAGGTGTACATGCAGCTGACGCACGATGTTGCCCAAGGCGCCGATGTTGATCTTGCTGACATTTGGTTTGTGCTTGAGGTGCTGGGAGATCTGGTTGATCTCGGCCAGCAGCAGGCGTTGCTGGGCACCGTCCAGGTCGATCCACTCGCTGGCATTGGGCACGCGCGGTACCAGCACGACCCAGGGGAAGCGGTCGTCGTTCATCAAGCGGATCTGCGACAGGGGGCCATCGGCAATCAGTACGCTGTCGGCGGCAAGGCGGGTATCAAGTACGAAATCGGACGTCACAGCTTCGGTCATCGCAGGTTCTCGCTGAAGAAGGCCAAGGTGCGTTCGCGCGCCAGGTC
The DNA here is from genome assembly GCF_056759935.1 of Stenotrophomonas sp. STEN035. Lineage (NCBI taxonomy): Bacteria > Pseudomonadati > Pseudomonadota > Gammaproteobacteria > Lysobacterales > Lysobacteraceae > Stenotrophomonas > Stenotrophomonas sp. STEN035. The sequence continues at coordinate 34,471 of NZ_JBRRDY010000035.1, read as the reverse complement.
GGCGCTGGCTGGGTGGTAGTGCATGCCGACCTCGCGGTTGAAGGCGTGGTCGGCTGGATAGACATATACAGGCAAGTCGGGTTGCTTTTCACGGTGCGCTGCAACGGCGGCGGCCGGGATCGAGGCGTCCTGGTCGCCAAAGTGGAAGATGGCTGGGGCTTTGAACGCTGTATCCAGGAACGGCACGTTGCGCGCGCCGTAGTAGCTGGCCGAGGGCAGGCCCAGCCGTTGCGCGGCCAACAGGGCGATGCTGCCGCCCCAGCAATAGCCGACCGTGCCGACCTTGCCGTAAGGCGCCAATGCCGCAGCGGTGGCTTCGACCACGGTTACCGCGCGATCCACGCCCAGCTCGTCTACCAGCGCTTTGCCGCGGCTGACGCCGGTCGCGTCATAGTCCAGCTGCAGGTCCGGTTCGATCAGGTCGAAGAAGGACGGTGCCAATACCGCATAGCCTTCGGCGGCGTACTGCTCGGCGACATGGCGGATGTGCGCGTTGGCGCCGAAGATTTCCTGAATTACCACCAGGCCGGCGCGCGGCGTGCCGGAAGGCAGGGCCTGCCAGGCGCGGATGGGGCCGAGTGGGGTGGGGAGGGTGATCCAGTTGGGCATGGGGGAGGCTCCAAGGTGTTGGGTTGGCTCCCTTCTCCCGCTTGCGGGGGAAGGTGCCCGAAGGGCGGATGGGGGAGCTTTTGGAGCGTGAGGTCTGCTTGCTAGAAGCTTCCCCTCACCCCAACCCCTCTCCCGCTCGCGGGAGAGGGGCTCTAGTTAGTCATTGCCAAGATGAGACTGATTATCAGCCCTCTCACGTATTAAGCCAGCCGCAGGGCGAGGCCTCGCAGGCCCGGTATACTGCCCGGCTTTCCGGCCTCGCTGCCATCCCGGCCCGGCCCCAGGATTTCCAGATCATGTCCCAGCTGAACCCCAAAGTCGGCTTCGTCAGCCTTGGCTGCCCGAAAGCCCTTGTCGATTCCGAGCGCATCCTCACCCAGCTGCGGGTGGAGGGCTATAGCATCGTGCCGTCCTACGACTCGGCTGATGTGGTGGTGGTCAATACCTGCGGCTTCATTGACTCGGCCGTTGCCGAATCGCTGGACGCGATCGGCGAGGCGATGAACGAGAACGGCAAGGTCATTGTCACCGGCTGCCTGGGCAAGAAGGGCGACATGATCCGCGAGCATTACCCGGACGTGCTGTCGGTGTCCGGCCCGCAGGACTACACCACGGTGATGGAAGCGGTGCATGCCGCACTGCCGCCCAAGCACGACCCGTTCGTGGACCTGGTGCCCGATTACGGCATCAAGCTGACCCCGCGTCACTATGCGTACCTGAAGATTTCCGAAGGCTGCAACCACCGTTGCAGCTTCTGCATCATTCCTTCGATGCGTGGCGACCTGGTATCGCGCCCGGTCGACGAGGTGCTGCGTGAGGCTGAGCGCCTGGTCAAGGGCGGCGTGCGTGAGCTGTTGGTGGTGTCGCAGGACACCTCGGCTTACGGCGTGGACCGCAAGTACGCGCCGGGTACCTGGCGCGGCAAGGAATACGCCACACGCATGAAGGCGCTGTGTGAAGGCCTGTCCGAGCTCGATGCCTGGACCCGCCTGCACTACGTCTACCCGTACCCGCACGTCGACGACGTGGTGCCGTTGATGGCCGAAGGCAAGATCCTGCCGTACCTGGACATTCCGTTCCAGCACGCCAGCCCGCGCATCCTCAAGCTGATGAAGCGCCCGGGCGCAGTCGACAAGACCTTGGAACGTGTGTTGCGCTGGCGTGAGATCGCGCCGGACATCACCGTGCGTTCGACCTTCATTGTGGGCTTCCCGGGCGAGACCGATGCTGAGTTCGAGCAGCTGCTGGACTTCCTCGATACCGCCCAGCTCGACCGCGTTGGTGCCTTCGCCTACTCGCCGGTGGAAGGTGCAACCGCAAACCAACTGCCGGATCCGGTGCCGGAAGAAGTGAAGCAGGAGCGTCTGGCCCGTTTCATGGAAAAGCAGGCGGCCATTTCCGCCGCCAAGCTCGAAGCCAAGATCGGCAGCGTGCAGCAGTGCCTGGTCGATGCCATCGAAGACGGCATCGCCGTGGCCCGCTCCAAGGCCGATGCACCGGAAATCGACGGTCTGGTGCACATCCAGAATGCCACCGAAGCCAAACTGCGCGTGGGCGAGTTTGTCAACGTCGAGATCACCGACAGCGACGAGCACGATCTGTTCGGCGATGCGCTGATCGAAACCAGGGCGGCACCGTTCGACCTCAAGGTGCTGTGACCGCCGCAGCGGCCGCAAACGATGCCGGCGTGGGCCGGCGTCGTTTTGTAGCGCCATTGCGCGGGCAGGTTGAACCGCAGTGCTTTGACCATCCGCTGTTCGCGGATTTCCAAGGTTTTGAAGCATTGATGCGTTCGGCCGATTGGCCGGGCATCGATGCGTTGAGTGCGCTGTTGCCCGTGCAGGGCAAGTGCTTTGTGACTCAGGACGAGGCGTTGCTGGCTGACGGACTGCACTACGAACAGCGTATTGCACTGGGCCGTATCGCCACCCGCGAGCAGAACTGGCATGACCTGTTCAACGCGATGGTGTGGGCACGCCACTTCGCTATCAAACGTGTGCTCAACGCGCAGCAGTGCCGGCATATCGCAGTGATGGGGGCGAGCCAGCGCAATCGCGCGCAGGCTGCATTGACCCAGTTCGATGAAACCGGGCTGATCGTGCGTGTTCGCGATGCGGGCGTGCTGACGGCATGGGATCGGCATGACTGGTCAGCGCTGTTCAATCCGGATGGATGGCGCGCAGGCGATATCGCGGTCTGCGCGGTGATTGGCCATGCGCTGATGGAGCAGGCGTTGCTGCCCGAGCGCCTTCTCGTCGGGAAGTGCCTGGTGGTCGTTGGTGACGACGACGTGGCCTGCGTTGCCGCGGTGGCTGCAGCAATCGAAGACGCCAGCTTGCTCGCGGACCCCGCCGAGCTACGTCCACTACCGCTGGCCGGCATCCCTGGTTGGCATGCGTCCCAAGATGCGGCCTTTTACCAATTGACCGACTATTTCCGCCCGCTACGTGAAGGTCGCGCCTATCCGGTGCCGCTCAGGCTCAGCCGTAGTTGACGTCGATGATCACGAAGCGGGTCAGGCCGCTCGGCAGCTCCACGGCGAACTCATCGTCGATGCGCTTTTTCAGCAATGCCCGCGCCAATGGTGAATCGATGCTGATCCAACCGGCCGGTGCATCGGTCTCATCGGGACCGACGATCCGGTAGGTGACGGTCTGCCCGGAATCGACGTTCTCCAGCTCCACCGTCGCGCCGAAGAACACGGCTTCCGGATCGCTGGGGGTGGTGTCGACCACGCGTAGGGCTTCCAATCGCTTGCTCAGGTAGCGCACGCGGCGGTCGATTTCACCCAGCTGCTTCTTGCGGTAGGTGTACTCGGCGTTCTCCGAGCGATCACCTTCGGCGGCTGCGGCTGCCAGCGCCTTGACCACTTCCGGCCGACGCTGCCGCCACAGTTCATCCAGCTCGGCCTTGAGCCGGGCATGGCCCTGGGCGGTGATCAGGGCGGTACTTTTTTCTGCAGGGGGGCGCCAGCGGCTCATTGCGGTCGTCTATGACGTTGATGCGGGCATGGTAGCCGGGCTGGCTTGCGCTAGGCCAATCCATGGCTGAAGCTCTGCGTTCTCTGACAAGGAAGTCTGGTCGATGTTGATCCTGCCGCTGCACAAGCCGCTCAATCTGAGCACGTTGCCCTTGGTAACCGTGTTGCTGGTACTGATCAACGTCTACGTGTTCTTCGCCTGGCAGGCTGACGATGAGCAGAAGGTGCAGGCGGCGCAGGACTGGTACCAGCAGTCCGGGCTGGCCGAATACGAGCTGCCAGCCTACGAGAAGCATCTGCGTTTGACTGCGCAGGGCGATGCCTTGGACGAACTGGAATCAATTCCGGCAGAGCAGCGAGGCAGCTACGTTGGCATGGCGACCTTGAGCGATGTCGCTTTCCAGCAGGCGCTGCAGAGCGGTGACTTGTTTGAGTCGGAAGATCAGCAGGTTGCCTGGGCGCCGTTGCGCCGCGAGTACCAGGCGCAGCTGGATCAGGTATTCACCCTGCGACATATCCTGCGCAGTTCGGAATGGTCGCCGCAGCGATTGCTGTCAGCGGCCTTCCTGCACGGCAGCTTGATGCATCTGTTGGGCAACATGCTGTTCCTGGTGGTGCTGGGCCTGTTGCTGGAAGGCGCGCTCGGGGGCTGGCGCTTTCTCGGCCTGTATTTGTTGGGGGCGATGGGCTCCAGTGTGGCCAGCGTGTTGTGGCGCTGGGGCGAAGTTGGCGGCGGGCTTGGCGCATCCGGTGCGATCGCAGCGGTGATGGGGGCGTTCTGCGTGGTCTGGGGTATGCGTCCAGTGCGCTTCTTCTACTGGTTCGGGGTGATCTTCGACTACGTGCGTGCGCCGGCGATCTGGCTGTTGCCGCTGTGGCTGGGTTGGGAGGTGTTCAACCTGCTGACCAATGATGAAGCCGGCATTGGCTTCGACGCGCACGCCGGTGGGCTGATCTGCGGTGCACTGCTGGGTGGCGTTCTTGTGTTGACCAGGCAAACCCGCGAAGCCTATATGGCGGACGACACCGAAGTGTCCGTCAGCGACCAGCGTTGGGAGCAGGCCCAGCACTATATGGGTCGTCTTGAAAATGCGGCTGCTGAGCGCGTATTGAGTGAGTTGGCGGCCGAGCAGCCGCAGCGGCTGGATATTGCGCTGGCGCGCTATCGGGTGGCTGCCAATGCCGGCAAGCGCACCGAGATGCGGGCGCGTGCTGCCGATGTATTGCGGCTGGATGCGGTTGATGCCGCCGCGCTTGCCGCGCAGCAGGACATCGTGAAACAGCTGCTGGGCGATGGCGGAATCGCCGAGCTTGCGCAGCTCGCATTCGAACGCTGCCTCAAGGCCGGCTGGCTGCAGGAGGCTGAAGCGGTATGGGAACAGGCCATTCAATTGCCCGCTGAGATGCAGGCGCAGGGTTGGTTACGGCTGGCCTTGCGACACGGCGAGGCCCATGCCCATGCACAACGAAAGCGTTTGCTGGAGATGCTGCAGCAGCGTTTTTCGGCCACGCCACAAGCTGGCAAGGCCCGGTTCCTGTTGGAGAACGACTAAGCGACCTGTCGTCGCAGTTGCTTTCAGGTTGAGCTGACCTGCAATGCGGTCTTGGCTGCCTCGAGCTTGCGGCGTTGCTCCTCGTCTTCGCAGCGCTGCAGCGCCTGGTCGATCAGTTGCAGTGCTTCGGCGTCGCGGTTGTAGCGTTCGCCCAGCAACAAGGCCGCCTGCAGGGCCCATTGCGGTGCCTCCGGTGCGCGCGGCCATGCCTTGAACATCGCGCGCAAGGTGTCCAGCTGCAGTTGCAGCTGGCCGCCCAGGCGCGCGCGTTCGGCGAGCTGCGCGGCCTGCTGTGGCTCGGCCGGGGTGAAATCCGGGTCAACCTCGAGCATGTCGCGCAGCACGTTCATCGCCTCACGGTCCTGTTTTTCGATCAACAGGCGGTTGATGTACTGGCGGGCGTGGTCACGCAGCGCATCCGATGCGCCTTTGCGACGTAGCAGGCGTTGATACAGTTCATGCACCGGCAGGCTGACCGCGCGCGCGCGCACCGAGCCGCGCAGTGCATCCAGTGCGGCATCCGGTTGTCCTTCGCGTACGAAGTGCTCGGCTTCATCCAGCAATTTCTGGTCCGGGTCATGGCGCGACAATGCGTTGTATGCACCTTCTGGCTCGAAGCCCAGCGCTTCGTGGTACTGGTAGACCAGATAACCGAGCAGATGGAACGCGCTGAACAAGCCCCAGATGCTGAAGAAACTGAGTACCAGCTCGCCAATGATGGGCGGCATGAAGCCGTGCAGCCATTGGCCAGCGGTCAATGCGCTGGCCTGGATGACGAACAGCAGCAGGAAGGCCGCCAGGTAGGGCCAGCCGATGCGGAAGGCGATGGTGATCGAGGTGGCCGGATTGGCGGCGTGACGCAGGCTGCCGTCCATCGCCAGCGAGATGACGCAGCCGGGCTGCAGCAGGACTACTGCGCCGAGGGTCAGCAGGCCGATCACGGGGTTGGTGAAGATCGCCACCGTCACCACGAAGACACCCATCAGTATCATCAGCCCCAATAGCCGGATGACCGAGCCATCACTGCTGTTGAGGGTGTTCTCCGGCGAGGCCATGCGCCCGTTTGCGGTTTCGCGCAGGATCTCGAATGCGTAGCGGTAGATTCCCACCCAGATGACGATGCCAAGCAGCCAGCCAATGGCCGGAAGCCAGGTCAGCAAGGTGCAGAGTGTGAGTGCGATCAGCGAATACAGTGCCGGACCACGCACAGGATAGAGCGTGATCGCAGGCAGTCGTTGCCAGAATGCTTGTGGACGTTGCGCGCTTGCGCTGCGCTTGCGGTCTTCCATGACGTTCCCCTCAGTCAGGCGTCAATTGTGGCCGCAGCGATGGCGGGCCGGCAATGGACCGGCCCGGTTTGGACACTCAGCGCTTGCCGCCGAAGATGCTGCCCAGAATGCCGCGCACGATCTGGTTGCCCAACTTGGTGCCCACAGTGCGGGTGGTCTGCTTGGCCATGGTTTCGATCATGCCCTGACGACGCTTGGTGCCGAAGATGGCGTCCTTGATGCTCTGGCCGAAACCACCTTCCTGTTCTTCGTCCTGCTGGCGGGTGCGGGCGGCAGGTGCCTGCGCCTGCTCGACCGCCTTCTCCGCGCGCTGCGCGAGCAGTTCGGCGGCTGATTCGCGATTGACGGCCGTGTCGTAGCGGGTGCCGACCGGGCTGCCGGCACGCACCTGTGCACGCTCGGCATCGGTGATCGAGCCCATCCGGCAGCGTGGCGGTGCGATCAGGGTCTTCTGCACCGGCGAGGGAATGCCCTTGTCCTGCAGGGTGGACACCAGTGCTTCGCCGGTGCCCAGCTGCGACAAGGTGGCGACCACGTCGAGCTTGGGGTTCTGCACGAAGGTCTCGGCCGCGGTCTTGACCGCCTTCTGGTCACGCGGGGTGAAAGCGCGCAGTGCGTGCTGCACGCGGTTACCGAGCTGGCCAAGGATGTTGCCGGGCACGTCGTCCGGGAACTGCGAGCAGAAATACACGCCCACGCCCTTGGAGCGGATCAATCGCACCACCTGCTCGATACGCTGCACCAGCGCCGGTGGCGCATCGTCGAACAGCAGGTGGGCTTCGTCGAAGATGAAGACCAGCTTGGGTTTCTCCAGATCACCCACTTCCGGCAGCTGCTCGAACAGCTCGGACAGCAGCCACAGCAGGAAGGTGGAATACAGGCGCGGCTTGAGGATCAGCTGGGCGGCGGCGAGGATGCCGACCACACCACGGCCATCGTGGTTGACCCGCATGATGTCGGCCAGCTCCAGTGCCGGCTCGCCGAAGAAGGCTTCGCCGCCGTCCTGCGACAGGCGCAGCAGCGAGCGCTGGATTGCCGCTACCGACTGCGCGCTGACCAGCCCATATTCGGTGGAGATGTCCTTGCGCTCCTCGGCGACCAGACCGAGCAGGGCGCGCAGGTCATCCAGGTCCAGCAACAGCAGGCCACGGTCATCGGCCAGCTTGAAGACGATGTCGAGCACGCCTGACTGGGTGTCGTTGAGTTCGAGGATACGGGCCAGCAGGGTAGGGCCCATTTCGCTGACGGTGGTACGCACCGGGTGCCCGAGCTTGCCGTACAGATCCCAGAACACCACCGGGCTGGCGGCCGGGGCAAAACCGTCCACGCCGATCTCGGCGGCGCGCTGGGCCAGCTTCTCGCCGCCTTCGCCGGCTACTGCAAGGCCGGCCACGTCGCCCTTCACATCGGCCATGAACACCGGCACGCCCAGCCGCGAGAAACCCTCGGCCAGCGTCATCAAGGTCACCGTCTTGCCGGTACCGGTGGCGCCGGCTACCAGGCCGTGGCGGTTGCCGAAGCGCGGGAGCAGGGTGACGGCGATGTCGTCGGTGACGCCTTTGCCGAGCAGGATCGGGTCCATGGAGGCACTCATTGGTGAATGAAGGAAGGATTCTAACGGCCGACTGTATCGCTGCGGTGGCAATGTTGCCCCCAGGTCTGTCTGCCAGCTACCCTGCCTCATCTTTGTCATGCAGTGCTACTGATGCCCGTATCCCTGTTTTCTGCTCGTGCGTGGTCGTTGTTGGTTGCGACCTCGCTGTTGACCGTGGTTCCGGCCGCCCAGGCGATCTCCGCCCGTGACAAGGTCAAGGTGGACGCCATCGAGGCGCGGATGACCGCAGCGGAGAAGCGTTACAGCGATGCCTTGGTGCTGGTTGCCAATGCCGACCCCAAGGGCACCACCGAGGGCGACGCAGCGCTGGAGGACATGGAGGACGTGATCAGTGCCTGCATCGCGCAGAAGGGTTGCCAGGTCAGCAATCTGCTGTCCACCTACAAGCGCTTGCTCAAACAGCGTGCGGACAATAGTGGTGGCGCGGAGGGCGAAGATGGCGGTCCTTTGGAGGCCGATCCGGACCACATCGCGCCGTTGGTGGCTGATGTGCCTGAAGCCGCCCGCGCTGCGGCCCTGCTCAATGATCACCGGCATGCCTTCGATGACATGGTCGAGTACAACCCGGCGATCCAGGCCGGTATTCGCCGTTGGCTCACCGACATGCGTCCCTCGTTGCTGACCAGCTACGAAAACTACATGAATCTGCGTGGCGTCATGTGGCCGGAATGGGAGAAGGACGGCCTGCCTGAAGCGCTGCTGTTCGGCATCATGGCCAAGGAATCCAATGGTCGCGTGCATGCCTCCTCGCGCGTGGGCGCGGCGGGCCTGATGCAGTTCATGCCGGCTACCGGTCGCCGTTTCGGGCTGGGCCCGGATGGCACCGGCTTTGATACCCGCTTTGATCCGCGCAGCGCCGCCAGCGCCAGCGCCGACTACATGAATGAGCGCATGCGCGGGCTCAACAAGAACATCGAGTACGCGCTGGCTGCCTACAACGGCGGCGAAGGCCGTGCCGCGCGCATCTACCGCGAAACCGGCGGCCAGAGCTTCTGGACCGATACCTCGTACAACCAGTTCCCGGGCGAGACCAAGGATTACGTGCCGATGGTGATCGCCGCGGCGTGGATCTTCCTGCACCCACAGCAGTACGGCGTCGAGTTCCCCAAGCTCAACGCGCAGCCGGCGACGATACGCCTGGCCAAATCCACCACCATTTACGAGTTGACCATCTGCCTGGGCAGCACCGGTACCCGCGACGGTTACATGCGTGCGCTGCGCAACCTCAATCCGCGTTACGAGGCCGATGGCTGGATTCCGGGCGGTACCACAATCAATGTCACCACCCGCATTGCTGGCCTGTACAACCGCTATTGCGTCAGTGGCCCGCGCGCCGATCTGGCTCGCGCGCTGATCACGGCAGATCTGAATGCGGCGATCAAACGGCCATCGGCAGCGACGGTTACCGGTAGCGTTGCGGTAGGTGATGTGCAGGCGATGCAGGCCGCGCAGGCCGCTGCACCTGTTGCCGCACCGGCACCACGCCCGACGGCACCGGCGCGACGCGCCGTGCGCAGCTACAAAGTTGCCAGGGGCGACACGCTGGGCGCCATCGCCAACCGCTTCCAATGCGAAGTGCCAGCGCTGGCTCGCGCCAATGGCCTGCGCGCGCCGGCTTATGCCCTCAAGCCAGGGCAAAGCCTGAAGCTGGAAGGCTGCAGTCGTTGAAACAGATAGGGCGCCGAGAGGCGCCCTTCTTGTTTGGTTTTGTAGGAGCGGCGTAAGCCGCGAAGCTGGGATGATTTCAGCGATCAGAGTTTCTGCAATCTGAGGGTCTATCTGCTTCGCGGCTTCCGCCGCTCCCACATTGCTGGGCCGATGCTATCAGCGCAGCTTCGCCAGCGCCTGGCCCAGCTGCACCGGGCTCTCGGCCGTCAGCGATGGATCAAAGTCGGCAACGCCGGGCGGCAGCAGCACGATCACCGTCGAGCCGTAATTGAAGCGTGCCATCTCGGCGAAGCGTTCCAGGGTGATGCCCTTGCCGCGCCAGTCCTTGCGGGTGATGCGGTCGCCGTAGGCGGGGATTTCCTCGCCACTCCACACCGTCTCCACGCCGCTGACCAGCAGCGCGCCGACCATCACCTGCACCATCGGCCCGAAATCGGTGTCGAAGTGGCAGACCAGGCGCTCGTTGCGGGCAAACAGGCGCGGCACATTGGCCACCGCATCGGTGCCAACGCTGAACAGCCGGCCCGGCACATGTACGGTCTCGCGCAGGGTGCCGGTCCAGGGCATGTGCACGCGGTGGTAGTCGCGCGGCGACAGGTACACGGTGGCATACAGGCCATTGTTGAACGGCACGGCGTCGGCGGCGTCGCCCAGTAGCTCGGCGGCGGTGAACGACTGGCCCTTGGCCTGGAAGATGCGGCCATCTTCGATCGGGCCAAGTTGGCTGATGCGGCCGTCGGCCGGCATGGTCAGGGTGCGCGGGTCGGCCGCGGCCACCCGTGCGCCGGGCTTCAGCGCACGGGTGAAGAAGGCGTTGAAGCTGGGGTAGCTGCGCGGATCGGAATTGGCGGCTTCGGCCAGATTGACGTTGAACTTGCTCGATACCGTGTCGATCAGCCAGCGGGAGATGCGCGGGTTCTGCGAATAGGCCAGCGAGCGGGCCATCGACGACAACAGGCGGTGCGGCAATACATAGGTGAGGCTTGTAACCAGACTCATGGTGCGGTTTTCTCGGTGAGCTTCTTCAGGTCGCTGGCAATTGCCTGCGGGTTGAACGGGGGCCGCATCAGGCCGGCCAGCCGGCCCTGCGGGTCAAGCACGGCGATGGTGGCGGAGTGGTCCATGCTGTAGTCGTCCGGGTTCTGCTCGAAGTGCTTGCCCGGTGCTTTCTGGAACACCATGCCCAACGAGGTAGCAAAACGCTCCAGCGACGGCACGTCGGCAGTGGCAGCCAGGGTGTCCTTGTGGAACGCATGGGCGTACTCGCCCAAGCGGTTCGGGGTGTCCCGTTCCGGGTCCACCGAGACCAGTACCACGCGCGGGCGCAGGCTGTCGGGGATGGTTTCCCATTGTTTCTGGGCCTGGGCCAGCTCGGTCAGGGTGGTTGGGCAGACGTCCGGGCACGAGGTGAAGCCCAGGAACACCAGGGTCCAATGGCCGCGCAGCTCACCCGGGATCAGGCGGGTACCGTCGGACTGGGCCAGGTCGAATTCCGGCAGCGTGCGCGGGGTGCCATAGAAAATGATGCTGCTGGTGCCGTCCGTGCCCTTGTTGGAGGGGCCGAAGACCTTCTGCGCCAACAGCAGGCCGAGGCCGGCGGCCAGGGCGATGGCCAGGATGATGCCGGTATTTCGATTGAACATGCGCGCGGGCTTCCGTTCGGATACGGCGGCGGGACGGGAGGTCCGCCGCGGGCGGGATACGGGAGTGTAGGGGATTGCAGGCGTACACCCCGGCCGTTTGGTGGGCGTTTGCACCCCTTTGGAGGGCCATTGCCGAAGTTTCGGCTGCAACTTGGCAATCAATATACCGGCCAGGTGCCTATAATCGCAGACCTTTCAAGTATTTCCGTATTGCCATGACTGCCGAAGCGGCCGCTGAACTCCAAACGATCGTCGATCTGATCCGCTACGGCGCAAGCCGTTTCAATGCTGCTGGCCTGACCTTCGGCCACAGCTATGACAATGCTCTGGACGAGGCGACCCAGCTGACCCTGCACAGCCTGCACCTGCCGCCAGACCTCGGTCCGGCCTACGGCACGGCGCGGGTGCTGCTGGAAGAACGGCAGCAGGTGCTGGCGCTGTTCCAGCGACGCATCGACGAGCGCCAGCCGGCAGCCTACCTGACCGGTGAGGCCTGGTTCGCGGGTTTGAGCTTCAAGAGCGACTCGCGCGCACTGGTGCCGCGCTCGCCGATCGCCGAACTGATCCTCAGCGGCTTCGAACCGTGGCTGGCCGGTCGCGACGTCAACCGCGCGCTGGACCTGTGCACCGGCTCGGGCTGCATCGCCATTGCGATGGGCCATTACTACCCGAACTGGCAGGTGGACGGCAGCGACGTCAACGACGCCGCGCTGTCGCTGGCGGTGGAGAACAAGGAGCGCCTGCTCGCCCACAACGTGGAGCTGGTCAAGAGCGACCTGTTTGCTGGCCTGCAGGGCCGCGTCTACGACCTGATCGTCACCAACCCGCCCTACGTCACCAATGACGAGACCGACGCGCTGCCGAAGGAATACCAGCACGAGCCGGACCTGGCCCTGCGTGCCGGTGACGACGGCCTGGACCTGGTGCTGAAGATCCTGCGCGACGCGCCGGACCATCTGACCGAGGACGGCCTGTTGATCTGCGAAGTAGGCGATTCCGAGCAGCACCTGATCAAGCTGCTGCCGGAGGTCTATATGTCCTGGATCGAGTTCAAGGTCGGGCAGATGGGCATCTTCGCTGTCGAAGCGGCTGAACTGCGCGCGCACCACGCGCGCATCGCCGAGTTGGCTGCAGCACGGGCGTGATGTGCTCTGCTCCTGTTTTGGCTCGTCATCCCCGCGAAGGCGGGGATCGCTCTGGCTCTTGAGCGAGAGTGAATGAAACAACCCGCCGTCTATCTTCTGGCATCGAAGAAACACGGCACGCTCTACATCGGCGTCACCAGCAACCTGGTGGCGCGGACCTGGCAACACCGGCAGCATGTGGTTGAGGGTTTTACCCAGCGTTACAACTTGGACAGGCTGGTCTGGTATGAACTTCACGGGTGCATGGAAGCGGCGATTCTTCGTGAGAAGCAGCTGAAGAAGTGGAACCGGGAGTGGAAGTTGCGGTTGGTGGAAGAGGTGAATCCCGAGTGGCGGGATTTGTGGGAAGAGATAGTTGGGTAGGGTTTTGGTTTGGGTTTGGCTTTGGCTTCGGGCCCTTGCTTTTGAAGCCGTCATTCCCGCGAAGGCGGGAATCGCTCTGGCTCTGGCTCCGTCCTTTGCTTGGTTGGTATGAGGGAAAAGCAAGAGCAAGAGCAAGAGCGATTCCCGCCTTCGCGGGAATGACGGCATCAAGGCAACTGCAAGAGCAAGAGCAAGAGCGATTCCCGCCTTCGCGGGAATGACGGCATCAAGGCAACCGCAAGAGCACAACGGCATTGAATACATTCGGACAACTCCTCCGCGTCACTACCTTCGGTGAATCCCACGGGCCGGCCATCGGCTGCGTGATCGATGGTTGCCCGCCCGGTCTGGAAATCAGCCCCGAAGAATTCGCCCACGACCTGCAGCGCCGTGCCACCGGCAAGAGCCGCCACACTTCCGCGCGGCGTGAGGCCGACGAAGTCGAGATCCTGTCCGGGGTCTATGAAGGCCGCACCACCGGTACGCCGATCGCGCTGCTGATCCGCAACACCGATCAGCGCAGCAAGGACTACAGCAACATCGCCCAGCAGTTCCGTCCGGGCCATGCCGATTACAGCTATTGGCAGAAGTACGGCATCCGTGACCCGCGCGGTGGCGGCCGCTCCTCGGCGCGCGAAACCACCATGCGCGTGGCCGCTGGCGTGGTCGCCAAGAAGTGGCTGCTGCAGCGTTTTGGCGTCAGCGTGCGCGGCTACCTGTCGCAGCTCGGCGAGATCACCCCGGCCGGTTTCGACTGGAGCGCGGTCGAAGACAATCCCTTCTTCTGGCCCGATGCCAGCCAGGTGCCGGAACTGGAAGCCTATATGGATGCGCTGCGCAAGTCCGGTGATTCGGTCGGTGCGCGCGTCACCGTGGTCGCCGACGGCGTGCCGCCGGGTTGGGGCGAGCCGATCTACGGCAAGCTCGATGGCGATATCGCCGCCGCGCTGATGAGCATCAATGCGGTCAAGGGCGTGGAGATCGGCGACGGTTTTGCCAGCGCCGCGCAGAAGGGCACCGAGCACCGTGACCTGATCACCCCGCAGGGCTTCCAGTCCAACCATGCCGGCGGCATCCTCGGTGGTATCTCCACCGGCCAGCAGATCGTCGCCTCGATGGTGCTCAAGCCCACCTCCAGCCTGCGTCTGCCCGGTGCCACCGTGGATACGGCAGGCAACGCGGTGGAGGTCATCACCACCGGCCGCCACGATCCCTGCGTCGGCATCCGTGCCACGCCCATCGCCGAGGCGATGCTGGCGCTGGTGCTGATGGACCAGGCCATGCGTCACCGTGGCCAATGCGGCGATGTCGGCGACATGAGTCCGCGCATTCCCGGTCAGCTCGATGGCTGAGCAACGGCCCCGCGTCTGGGTATCGCAGCCCCTGTTCGACGATACCGTCGCGCAGCTGGCGGCGTACTGCGACGTGGTTGCCACGGACGCGGTCACCAAGCACGACAGTGCAAGCCTCAGTGCGAGTCTGGCCGGCATGGATGGCGTCCTGCTCACTCTCAATGAGCGCATCGGTGCCGCCGAAATCGCCAATGCGCCTGCGTTGAAGATGATCGCCAACGTTGGCGTTGGCTATAACAACCTCGATATTCCTGCGCTTAGCGCTGCTGGCATCCTTGCCAGCAACACGCCTGACGTACTCACGGAAACCACCGCCGATCTTGGCTTCTCGCTGTTGATGGCGGCCGCCCGCCGTATCGTCGAGTCTGACCGCTGGTTGCGCGACGGCAAGTGGGGGCAGTGGTCATTCACCACCATGCTCGGCGCCGATCTGCATGGCACCACTCTGGGCATCCTCGGCATGGGTCGTATCGGCCAGGCCATTGCCCGTCGCGGTCACCATGGCTTCGGCATGAAGGTGCTGTACCACAACCGTTCGCAGCTGCCTGCCGAGCAGGAGCAGGCGGTCGGCGCCAGTTATGTCGGTTTCGACGAGCTGCTGGCCAGCGTTGATCATTTGCTGCTGGTGCTGCCATATACGGCGCAGAACCACCACATCATCAATGCTGCCGCGCTGGCGAAGATGAAGCCGACCGCTACGCTGGTGAACATCGCCCGCGGCGGCATCGTTGATGAGCTGGCCTTGGTCGATGCTTTGGCCAATGGTCGCCTGGCCTCGGCCGCGCTCGACGTCTATGAGAACGAGCCGAACGTGCGCCCAGAACTGCTGGCGCTGGATAACATCGTGCTGACCCCGCATATCGGTAGCGCATCGCTGGCCACGCGTCGGGCGATGGTGCAGGTGGCGGTGGACAACCTGCTGGCTGGCCTGGGCATTGGCCCGGACGCGGGCAAGCCGGTCAATGGCATCAATATCGAACTGCTGAACAACGGCACCGCGCGCATTGCCGTGGCCGGCAAAAAAATCGACGACAAAAAACGATAGGGAGCCTCGGCAGCCGTGCGCTGGAGGTTCCCCGAACCTGGCTCGATGTGTGTCTACCCCCTCCAATATCTCGAGTATCCCCATGAGCAATGAAGCCCGTCGTTTCCACGTAGCCGTTGTTGGCGCCACCGGCGCTGTCGGCCAGACCATGCTGTCCATCCTCGCCGAGCGTAATTTCCCGATCAGCAAGCTGACCCTGCTTGCCTCCGAGCGTTCGGCTGGCCAGCAGGTCGACTTTGAAGGCCAGAAGATCACCATCCAGGACCTGGCCACGTTCGACCCGACCGGCGTCGAGATCGCCCTGTTCTCGGCCGGTGGTGGTATTTCCAAGGAATTCGCGCCCAAGTTCGCCGCTGCTGGCGCCGTGGTGATCGATAACTCGTCGACCTTCCGTTACGACGACGACGTGCCGCTGGTGGTGTCCGAGGTCAACCCGGAAGCGGCCAAGAACCGTCCGCGCGGCATCATCGCCAACCCGAACTGCTCGACCATGCAGCTGATGCCGGTGCTGGCACCGATCCACCGCGAGTACGGCATCGAGCGCATCAACATCGCCACCTACCAGTCGGTGTCCGGCGCTGGCCAGACCGGCATGGAAGAGCTGGGCAAGCAGACCGCACAGCTGCTGGGTTTCCAGGAAATCGAGCCGAAGAAGTTCCCGATGCAGATCGCCTTCAACCTGATCCCGCATATCGACGAGTTCCTCGACAACGGCTTCACCAAGGAAGAAATGAAGCTGGTCTGGGAAACCCGCAAGATCCTCGGCGATGACAGCATCCTGGTGAACCCCACCGCGGTACGCGTGCCGGTGTTCTACGGCCACTCCGAGGCGGTCAACATCGAGACGAAGAAGAAGATCACCACCGAGCAGGCGCGCGAACTGCTGGCCGCCGCGCCGGGCGTGAAGGTGGTGGACGAACGCAAGGCTGGCGGCTATCCGACCCCGGTCACCCATGCTTCGGGCACCGATCCGGTCTATGTCGGCCGCATTCGCGAGGACATCTCGCACCCGCGTGGTTTGAACATGTGGGTGGTGGCCGACAACATCCGCAAGGGCGCCGCACTCAACGCGGTGCAGGTCGCCGAACTGGTCGCCAACGGCGGCTGATGCCCCCAACGACGCCGGCGTGAAGCCGGCGTCGTTGCTTATAGGCGGTACAGCGGTGTTCGAAAGGCGGGTCAGCCGTTATATTGGCCGCCATGAAACCAAGGGGCGGGGGCGCGATGCGCTCAATACAAGGTGTGCTGGTTCTCGGCCTGGCGCTGTTCAGTAGCACAGCAATGGCATTGGGGCTGGGCAATATCCGCGTCCTGTCCAAGCCGGGGCAGCCCTTGCTGGCTGAAATACCGGTCATTACCAGCGATCCGGGCGAGCTCGACAACGCCAAGGCGGGGCTGGCATCAGCGGCCACCTTCGAGCGCGTGGGTCTTGCTGCGCCGACCGGACTGGTAGGAGAACTGCAGTTCCAGTTTGCGCAGGACCGTGACGGCCGCGCGGTGATCCGTGTCACCAGCGCCGCGCCGGTGCAGGTTGCGTCGGTGGGTTTCCTGATCGAGGTCGATTGGGGCCAGGGCCGGTTGGTGCGCGAATACTCGGCCCTGGTGTCCGCACCCGAGGCCGCAACTGCGGTGGCCGAACCGGTGATCGAAGCGCCGGCTGCGGCGCAATCAAATCTGATCGTGCGTACCCCCGAGCCGCTGTCTGAGTTGCCGGCACCTGCCGCGCCGGTAGCAGTGCCTGCACCGGCTCAGCCGGTTGCTGCGACGCAAGCATCGCGCCCCGCAGCGGCGCCAGCGATGAGCAGCGAAGGCCAGCTTGCCACCGTGCAGCGTGGCCAGAGCCTGTCGCAGATCGCCCGCGAGTTGTCGCGTGAGAGCGGCGCGTCCTTGAACCAGACCATGGTCGCGCTGATGCGCGCCAATCCGGAAGCCTTCATCCGCGGCAACATCAACCTGCTCAAGCAGGGTGCGGTGCTGCGTACCCCTGCGCAGGAAGAGCTGGCGCGGGTGGATGCATCCGAAGCGCGCGCCATCGTTCGTGACCAGGCCGCGCAGTGGCGGCAGGCACGAGCGCCGATTCCGCAGCCGGCAGTTGCCGATGCAGCGGTGGCACCGGCCAAGGTCGCCGCGCCGGCATCGGCGGGCGCAGGCCCCAGTGGCGCACGCCTGGAAATCGCCCCGGCCGTGGCCGGTGCACAACAGACTGCTGGAATGACGACCGGACTCGATGCCGGTGGCGAGGGTGACATGTTGGCCAACGAACAGCTGCAGCAAGCCAAGGAAGAGCTGGCAACGCGTGATGCGGAGCTGCAGGAGCTGCGCGATCGCGTCGGCGAACTTGAGAAGCTGCAGAAGCAGCAGCAATCGCTGATTGCGATGAAGGATTCTGATCTGGCTGCTGCCCAGCAGCAGTTGGGTGAGGCGGCCAAGCGCGATGGCGGCGGCTCGTTTGCTTGGGTCTGGTTGGGGCTGGCGCTGCTGGTGCTGGGGGCGTTGGCTTGGGTGCTGGGCCGTCGGCGCAAGCCGCTGCCGGCCGCCCCGCGCGCGGATTTCGCAGCGGGAGACCTGGCCGCAGCGATGCCGGTGATGGGCGCCGCTGCTGCGCAGCAGTCGTCGCATACAGCGGAAGTGGACGAATTCGATCCGCAGGAAGAGCTGGATGTACAGCCGCTGCCTGTCGCTGCGGAAGTACAGCCTGAACCCTACGAAGAACCGATGCCGGCATGGCTGAAGTCCAGCCCGCCCGCACGCGTGGAGCCGGTGCTGCCGGTGGCTGCGCCAGCAGCCGCGCACAAGCCGGTGCTGCTGTTTGAAGCCTCGCGGAACTTTGATGTCATCGCCGAGCCTGCGCCAGTGCAGCCCGAGCCAGCCGCGGCTGACGAGGCCGATTGGCTGGCTGGTGACGTGGCTGCGGTTACGGTTGCGCCGTTGACCCCGGCACCCGCAGGCCGTGAGCGGCTGGAGTTGGCCATCGCCTATCTGGATCTGGGCGATGCCGAGACTGCTCGCACCCTGCTCAACGAAGTTGCTGCCAGCGCTGACCCGCAGGCGCGCGGCGAAGCGCTGGAATTACTTGGCCGCATGGCCTGACGGAGAACTGCAATGAAGCGCGAACGGCGGATTGATTACGTGGAATTCGCCTCGCGCGACCCTGCGGCGAGTCGTGTTTTCTTCGAGCAGGTATTCGGCTGGACCTTTGAAGACTACGGCCCGGATTACACTGCTTTTGATGACGGTGAGCTACAGGGAGGTTTTTTCCGTGGCGCACCAGCGACCACCAGCGTGGGTGCGCCGCTGCTGGTGCTGTATGCCGCACAACTGGGCCCGCTGGCTGCGGAAATCGCAGTGCAGGGCGGTGAAGTGGTCAAGCCGATCTTCACCTTTCCCGGTGGTCGCCGTTTCCAGTTCCTGGAGCCGGGCGGCAACGAACTGGCTGTGTGGTCCGAACGCGACAGCGACTGAGTTGCGCGCAAGTCAAACGGCTCCAACAAGATCAGAGGTTCAATGATGCGCTACGCGCTGGGCGTGGAATACGACGGCAGCGAATTCAAGGGCTGGCAGCAGCTTGGCGAGACCGGCTGTGCCAGTGTGCAGGCGACCTTGCAGGAGGCGCTGTCCTCGGTCGCCAATGCGCCGATCAGTGTTGTCTGTGCAGGCCGTACCGATGCGGGCGTGCACGGTGAATGCCAGGTCGTGCACTTCGATAGCGATGTCGAACGCGCCCCGCGTGGCTGGGTGCTGGGTACCACGACGCGGTTGCCGCCATCGATCTGCGTGCGCTGGTGTGTACCGGTGGTGGATGAGTTCCATGCACGGTTCTCGGCCAAGGCGCGCCGCTATCGCTATCGCATCCTCAATCGCCAGGTGCGGCCGGCGCTGTACCGGCAGATCCTGAGCTGGGACCGGCGCCCGCTGGATGCCGATGCCATGCATCGCGCGGCGCAGGCCTTGCTGGGTGAAAACGACTTTGACGCGTTCCGTAGTTCGCAATGCCAGGCCCTGCATGCGCGCCGCGAGCTGCAATCGATAGCCGTTCATCGCCAGGGAGAAGTGGTGGAGGTCGAGGTCCAGGCCAATGCCTTCCTGCATCACATGGTGCGCAATATTGTCGGTTCACTGATGATGGTGGGCGCTGGCGAAAAACCTGAAAGCTGGATCGGGGAGCTGCTGGCAGGACGTGATCGCAATCTGGCAGGGCCAACCGCACCGCCGCAGGGCCTGGTATTCGTCGGTCCGCTGTATCCTGAGGTCTGGAAGCTGCCGGACGAGGTGACGCTGTGAGCCGTACTTTGTTCCGTACCCGCATCAAGTTCTGCGGCATGACCCGTGCCGGCGACATCCGCCTGGCCACGGAGTTGGGCGTGGATGCCATCGGCTTCATCTTCGCCAAGGGCAGCGCCCGCCGGGTGGCGCCGTCCGAGGCGCGCGCCATGCGTCAGGCGATCGCACCGATGGTCGAAGTGGTGGCCTTGTTCCAGCAGAACAATCGCGAGGAAGTGCGCGAGGTGTTGCGCGCGGTGCGGCCGACCCTGTTGCAGTTCCATGGCGACGAGGACGATGCGTTCTGCCGCAGCTTCAACATGCCGTACCTGAAGGCGATTGCGATGGGGGGGCGTAGCGAGGTCACCGCCCGCGGCCTGCAGCAGATGTACCCGCATGCCGCGGGCTTCCTGTTTGACAGTCACGTGGCCGGTGGCAGTGGCGGTACCGGTGTCGCGTTTGACTGGTCGCAGATTCCGCCCGGCGTGCATCGTCCGTACCTGCTGGCCGGGGGTATTCGCCCGGAGAACGTGCACGACGCCATTCTCGCCACCCAGCCTTGGGGCGTGGATGTCTCCAGCGGCATCGAGGTCTCGCCGGGGATCAAGGATGGCTACAAGATGCGCCAGTTCGTTGAAGAAGTGCGCCGCGCCGACCTGCATGTCGAGCAGGACTGAATACGCCCGGTGTGCCTGATGCCGCGTTTCACACCACGATAGTCGGGCCTGCCGCACTCTTTGGGAAATGCCTGCAGCTCATGCCCGGGCTGATTCCCTTATGATGGTGTCCACGGCGACAAGCACGGATGCCTGCGGGAAACGGATGTTGCTGTCACAGCTTGCAGGCTGGGGCAGTTCCCGCTGAGCAGCTGGGCGCCACAAGGAAAGTGTGCATGGCGGAGTTTCTGGAAGTAGCGCTGTCCTACCCGACGTTGCCTTACAGCGTCGTGTTTGCGTTTGCTGTCATCTACTGGTTGCTGGCCGCGACCGGTATCGTCGATGACGGTGGCATTGGTAGCGGCGACGGCGCCGACTTTCATTCCCATGGTGGTGAACATGGCGCCACAGGTGTTGCCGCGATGTTCGCGCGGCTCGGCCTCGGTGGCGCGCCGACCATGCTGGTGGTGTTGCTGCTGGCCTTTTTCGGCTGGACCATCACCTATCTGGTGCAACTCTTCTTCCTGCAGTCATTGCCCGCGCCTTTGCGCTGGGGTGTCGGCACGGTGGTGGCCATTGCCGCCTTGATTCCCGGTGCGGTGGTGTCGGCCTGGGTGCTGCGGCCAATACGCCGCCTGCTGCTCAAGCTTCGGCCGGTTGCCCAGGAGTCCATCCTCGGCCGGGTTGCGCTGGTCACCTCACCAGAAGTCACCGCCACGCAGGGCTATGCCAGCATGGACGACGGCGGTGCTGGTCTGATCCTGCATGTGCGTGTACGTGATGGCAGCCGTTTGCCGCGTGGCCAACGTGTAAGGCTGGTGGAATACCTGCCCGACAAGAATCACTACCTGGTGGTCGCTGATACCGACCTGCCAGGCTTGGACGTTTTCCCTTCTGATGTATCAGGCGACAAGGAGATCCACTGATGAGTACTGCTGCGCTGGCCCCTTTCATTATCGGGGTTGCTGCCCTGCTGGTTTTTTTCCTTGGTTTGGCCGGTCTGTTCAAAGCCTTCTACAAAAAGGTTGACCAGGGCACCGCGCTGATCGTCAACGACATGAGCGCGCAACCCAAGGTGCATTTCACCGGCGCCTTGATCATTCCTGTGCTGTACCGCGCCGAGCACATGAAGATCAGCCTGATCACCCTGCAGGTTGACCGCCGTGGCAAGGAAGGCCTGATCTGCCGCGACAACATGCGCGCCGATATCACCGTTGCGTTCTACCTGCGCGTCAACGAGACCCAGGCCGATGTGCTGCGCGTGGCCAAGGCCATTGGTGCCGACCGCGCCTCGGACAAGAACGCGGTCGACGACCTGTTCAACGCCAAGTTCTCCGAAGCCTTGAAGACCGTGGGCAAGAAGTTCGACTTCACCCAGCTGTTCGAAAAGCGCCAGGAGTTCCGTGACGAAATCATCGCGGTGATCGGCAACGACTTGAACGGTTATGCGCTGGAAGACGTGGCCATCGACTACCTGGAGCAGACGCCGAAGTCGCTGCTGGACCCGAGCAACATCCTCGACGCCGAAGGCATCCGCAAGATCACCGAACTGACCGCCGCGCAGAACGTGATCACCAACGAACTGGCGCAGAACGAGCGCTTGGCCATCACCAAGAAGAATGTCGAAGCCAAGGAAGCCACGCTGGCGCTTGAGCGGCAGCAGGCCGAGGCCGAAGCACGGCAGAAGCGCGAGGTGGATACCATCCGTGCCCGCGAGGAAGCCGAGACCCTGAAGGTGCAGGAAGAACAGCGCCAGCTGTCCGAGAATGCGCGTATCGAAGCGCAGCAGCTGATCGACATCCGCGACCAGAACCGCCTGCGCGAAGTGGAAGTGGCCGAGCAGAACCGTCAGCGCGCCGTCGCCATCGAAGTCGAGCGCGTGGCACGCGCACGCCAGCTGGAGCAGGTCACCACCGATCGCGAAGTGCAGCTGCAGGGTGTTGAGCGCGACAAGGTGGTCGAGCAGGGCAAGATGGATGTTGCCAATATCACCCGTGAGCGCATCTCCATCGACAAGACCGTGGCGCAGGAAGAAGAACGCATCAAGGAAGTGCGCCAGGTGTCGGAAGCCGACCGCCTGAAGCAGGTCGCCATTCTCGAGGCCGAGGCGCAGGCGCAGGAAGCCATGCTCAAGCAGGTCAAGGAAGCCGAGGCAAGCGAGGCTGCTGCCAAGCACCGCGCGGTGGAGATCACCACGCTGGCGCAGGCCGAGTTCGATGCCGCCGGCAAGCAGGCCGAAGCCAAGAAGGCGCTGGCCGATGGCGTGCGCGCCGAGCGTGCCGCACCGGGTCTGGCAGATGCACAGGTCAAGGAAGCCAGCGCGCTGGCCATCGAGAAGGTCGGTATCGCCGAAGCGCGCGTGGTCGATGCGATGGCCGATGCCAACCTGAAGCAGGGTACGGCCGAAGCCAAGGTGCTGGCCGAGCAGCTGGCTGCGCGTGCGCAGGGCGAGGAGCAGATGGGTCGCGCCAAGGCAACGGCAACCGAAACGCTGGGCGTGGCAGAAGCCACCGTCATCGAGAAGAAGCTGTTCGCCGAGGCCGACGGTTTGACCCGCAAGTTCCAGGCCATCGATTCGCTGGGCGATACCGCACGCGGCCATGAAGAGTTCCGCATGACCCTGGAAACCGGTCTGCGTCAGGCCTTGGCGACCATCGACGCCGGCAAGGAAGTGACCAAGGAGAACGCCGAGGTCATCGCCAGCGCGTTGCGTAACGCCAAGATCGACATGGTTGGCGGTGATGGCGGTATGTTCGAGAACCTGATCAAGGCGGTGTCGCTGGGCAAGTCGATTGAAGGCTTGACCGACAAGAGCCCGATCGTGCAGGACCTGATGCAGCGCTTCCTCGGTGTGGACATGTCCGCACGCGGATTGCCTGCCCGCCGCATCGCCGACACGCCGGCGGTGGAGTCGGACGCTGGCTGAGTGAATGCATGCCCTGCGCGGTGTCATCGCGCGGGGCGGTTGCGCGCCGCAAGGTCTGTAGCATGCGGCACATGAGGATGAGGGCATCGGCGGCTCCGACCTGAGGGCGGCGTCTGCCGATGTCAGAGCAGGGAACTACCGATGGCCGATACAAATCTGGACGCTGCTGTTACGCCGGAAGGCGGCTCCATCGCCGATCAGGCGGTGGCGCAAGGCGGTGCCTATGAGGTGCTGCGCAAGCGTCTGAGTGACCAGGGCGCACGTCTGCGGCAAGTGGTGGAGGCGCTGAACCAGCGCCGGCTGCACGAATTCGGCGACAGCCGGATGGAAGTGATCGGGCGTTTCCGCATCCGCAGTGAGAACAACTGCGTGGGTCGCGACGTGGTGCAGGTCGGCGATGATCTGCTGTTGTTCGGCTACAACGTTTTCATCGGCCTGAAGACACAGACCCGCATCGAGGACGTGTTCGGACTCTATCGTCTGGTGGATGGCGCCGAGGGGTATGACGTCACCCCGGTGGATCTGAAGAACAGCTTCCTGGCGCAGGCCGGCTTCGTTCACGATTTTGGCGAGCTTTACGCCTACTACAAGAATGCGCGCCTGCTGCAGTTGATTGTGCGCGATGGAAAGTTGCTGGCGTCGTTCCAGATTGGCGAGCGTAGTACCGATGTGCGTGTGTTCCGCTGGGCGATGGCGCCCAGTGGCGAGCTGACCTATATCGATGCACGTGGCGAACGCGATATCGCGCTGCCGCCGCCGTTCGATTTTGAGTGGGTGCGTGCCGGCCGTGACATGTTGATCACCGGTCGCTTCCCGCACCTGAACATCCTCGACACGATCTTCGTCGAAACCACCGGTGGCGATCTGACCATCAAGGTCGAGAACAACACCGAGACCGGGCAGGGCGTTTACAGCGAGCCGGTCGAGGACAGCACCCAGTCGGTGGACGACGCGACCATTGATTTCGTCAGGGTTGGCTCGCTGATCCTGCTGAAGATCCAGCCCTATCGCGAAGACAGCTGGCGCGGTCTGATCTACAACACGCTGACCGGCAAGGTGGTGCGCAACGACGCCATCGTGCAGGCATGCGTGCAGCTGCCCGATGACCATGGCGTCATCTTCCCAGGCGGCTACTACCTGCAAAGCGGCGAGCACAAGGCGTTCGATGCCTCGATGCAGGGCATGCGCTACAAGCGCTCGATCCGCTCGCCCAATGGCGAGGACATGCTGTACATCTTCTACGAGCGCGAGGCTGGCAAGTCGGCGCTGTTCGTCTACAACAGCATCCAGCGCGTACTGCAGAACCCGGTGTTCGGCATGGGCTACGCCTTCATGCGCGATGGCCGCATGGTGCTGTTCAATGCCGAGAACGAGGAGCCTACGCGCGTCCATCCGATGCAGGTCTGGCAGACTCCATTCAGCAGTGATGAGTTCGCTGCACACGCACCCACCGGCACCAGCTTCATGGCCCGCATCGGCAATGCCGAGTTGGTGCGTGGCATCTCCAATCTGCTCGATCTCGGTCGCGAGATCGACAGCCGCGAGGTCTCGCTGCCCCGCTACGAGCTGCTGACCCATAACGCGCGCCGTCTGTTCGATGCCCACCATTGGCTGGATGATGCTAACTGCGACGGTGCCGCGACGCTGCTGCGCGAGATCAGTGCGACTGGCGAGTCGATGCTCGACGAGTACGAGAAGGTCGAGAGCATCCGCAAGCAGTCGGCGCAGGCGATGGCCGAGGTCACCGCCGCGCACAAGACGCTGCTTGGACGGTTGCAGCCGCAGAACTGGACAAAGATCGGTGAGTTTGTCGAATCGCTGGGTGACATAGGCAAGCTGCGCGGCCGCTTGTTGACCGTACGCGACTTCCGCTACGTGGACGTTGCCGCCATCGACGCGATGAATGTCTCCTTGCAGGAGGCGCATGACCGGGTTGGTGCAGCGGCAGGTGAGTTCCTTGGCAGCGACAAGGCGCTGCAGCCGTTCGCCGATCGGTTGCAGGAGCTGGATGCCGCCGCGCAAGTGGCGCAGACCGCCAAGCAGCTGTCCGAGCAGATCGCGCAGATGCAGGTGATGTCGGGCGATCTGGACATGCTGTCCGAGCTGATGGCCAGCCTCAAGGTGGATGACGCCGCGCAGCGCACACGCGTGGTCGAGGCGATTTCTGCGATCTACGCCAAGCTCAACCAGGCACGCGCTCGTGCGGATCAGCGCCGTCGTTCGCTGGGCTCGGCTGAAGCTGTGGCCCAGTTTGGGGCGCAGTTCTCCCTGTTCAGTCAGGCCATCACCAGTGCCCTGGGTTTGGCGACCGACCCGGAGCGCGCCGACGAACAATTGTCGCGGCTGATGGTGCAGCTGGAGGAACTGGAGAGCCAGTTCGGCGAGCATGAACAGTTCCTTGGCGACATCCTCAACAAGCGTGAGGAGCTGCTGGATACCTTCGAGTCGCATAAGCAGACTCTGCTGGATGCGCGCCAGCGCAAGGCGCAGTCGGTACTGGACGCAGCCAACCGCATCCTTGATGGCCTGGCCAAGCGCACCGAGCGCTTCACCACTGTTGATGAACTGAACGCTTTCTTCGCCGGTGACCCACTGATCCTGAAGTTGCGTGAGCTGGCCGATCGCCTGCGTAGCTACAAGGACAGCGTCAAGGCCGATGACGTGGAAGCGCGGCTCAAGGGCGTGCGCGACCAGGCAGTGCGGGCGCTGCGTGACCGCAGTGATCTGTTCGAAGGCGGCGGTAACATCATCCGTCTCGGCCGACATCGCTTCAGCGTCAACACCCAGCCGCTGGATCTGACCATCCTGCCGCGCGGCGATGGCCTGGCGGTACATCTGACTGGCACTGACTACTACGAAGCCATTGTCGATCCCGAGCTGGAAGCGCTGCGCGACTATTGGTCGGTGACGCTGGATTCGGAGTCGCCCGCACTTTATCGCGGCGAGTATCTGTCGGGTCTGCTGCTGGATGCTGCCATCAACGGCCGCGAAGGTCTCAGTGTCGAGCTGTTGCTGCGCGAAGCCGCACAAGCCGATGCATTGGCCAAGCGGGTGCGCGATTTCGCCGCGCCGCGCTACCGCGAAGGCTACGAGAAGGGCATCCACGATCATGATGCAACGCTGATCCTGCAGGCGGTTCTGCCGCTGTATCAGGCGGCCGGTTCGTTGGTGCACGCCGCGGGTCCACGCGCGCTTGCCTTGCTGTTCTGGGCGCGTGAGGGCAAGCGTGAGGAAGTGAGCCAGTGGTTGGAGCGCGCCGCCGGTGCGTTCGCCATCGCCAAGCTGTTCAATGTGCGGGACGGGCTTGAAGCCTTGCGCACGGAGATCGCGTCGACATTGGTGGCCTTCCGGGACGAGCATGGCTTGCCGTTCGATAGCGGCGTGCCGGCCTTGGCCGCAGAGTACCTGTTGGCCGAGCTTGGCAACGGCGAGCCAACCTTCTCCTTCAGCGGTTACGCGCGGCAGTTGCTCAACGGCCTGCGCGAACAGCTGCAGGCTGCCGGGCAAGCGGATGCGTTCGATCGTAGCCTGCAACGCTTGAACACACGCTTGGCCCTGCAATGGGCGCAGGCGCTGCAATGGTTGCAGGCAATGTGTGGCCAGCCGAAGTTTGCCGCCATGGCCGGCTATGTGCCGGAAGCTGCAGCAATGCTGCTCGGCGAGCGCGCTTTGCGCAGCCAGGTACGCGAGGTGACCTTGATTGCTGATGTTGGCGGACTGCTCGGTGAACACCCGCGCGTCGCCCAAGGCCATCTGCAGTTGGCGGTGGATGATTTCCTGCAGCGCTGGCAGTCGCATCGCCGCCAGTTCCAACCCGGCTTCGAGCGCTACCAGGCGCTGCGTCATCGCATCAGTGCACGCGAACGCGATTCCCTGCGGCTGAGCGAATTCCAGGCGCGGCCGCTGAGCTCGTTCGTCCGCAACAAGCTGATCAATGACGTCTACCTGCCCATCATCGGCGACAACCTCGCCAAGCAGATGGGCACGGTGGGCGAGAACAAGCGCAGCGATTTGATGGGCCTGCTGATGATGATCAGTCCGCCCGGTTACGGCAAAACCACGCTGATGGAATACGTGGCCAATCGGCTTGGCCTGGTCTTCATGAAGATCAACGGCCCGGCCCTGGGCCATGAAGTGCGTTCGCTGGATCCGGAGCAGGCGCCGGATGCCACCTCCCGGCAGGAGCTGCACAAGCTCAATCTGGCACTGGAGATGGGCAACAACACCATGCTGTATGTCGACGACATCCAGCACACCCATCCGGAGTTCCTGCAGAAATTCATCTCACTGTGCGATGGCACCCGGCGCATCGAAGGTGTCTGGAAGGGCCGCACCAAGACCTACGACCTGCGCGGCAAGAAGTTCTGCGTGGTGATGGCCGGCAACCCGTATACCGAGTCCGGCGAGGTATTCAAGGTGCCGGACATGCTGGCCAACCGTGCCGATATCTACAACCTCGGTGATGTACTCGGGGGCATGGAAGAGGCCTTCAAGCTGAGCTACATCGAGAACAGCCTGACCTCCAGCCAGGTGTTGGCGCCGATGGCGACCCGTGACCTGGCTGACCTTTACCTGCTGGTCGACAAGGCGGCGGGGAAAGACGTTTCGACCAATGCACTGAGTCATGCCTATAGCGGCGCGGAGATCAACGAGATCGTCGCCACCCTGCAGCGTTTGATGCAGGTGCGCGAGGTGGTCTACCGGGTCAACCAGCAATACATCGCCAGTGCCGCGCAGGCCGACAAGTACCGCGTCGAGCCGCCGTTCCGCCTGCAAGGCAGCTACCGCAACATGAACAAGCTGTCGGAGAAGATCTCGCCGGTGATGAATGCTGCCGAGCTGCAGCAGTTGGTGACGGATCACTATCTTGGCGAGTCGCAGCTGCTGACCAGTGGCTCCGAGGAAAATCTGCTCAAACTGGGCGAACTGCGCGAGGTATTGGATGCGACGCAGCTGGCGCGCTGGGAGCAGATCAAACGCGATTTCATGCGCGACAAAGCAATGGGCGGTGACGATGCCGACACTGGCGCGCGCATGGTCGCGCAGCTGGCCGATATCGCCAGTGGTCTACAGGGCTTGCGTGCTGATGAGCCCGCGCCGGTTGCACCAGTTGCACCGCAGGTCGAAGCACCGTGGGAGCAGATCGTGGCCTTGTTGCAGTCGGTTGCCGAGCGTCCCGCAGCGGTGGTGGCGGCGCCGCCTGCTGCAGTGGCGCCGGTTGCGCCAGTGCAGGATCTGACGCCGTTGTTGCAGGTGTTGGCGGCGGCGCAGCAGCGGCAGGGCGAGGTTGGCGATGCCTTGGCCGGCCTGGCCACACAGCTGCAGGAGTGGTTGTCCAAGGACGGCGGCGGCAGCAGCAAGCCAGCGCCACGCGTCCGGCGCGCGCGCACGCCGGAAGAGAAGGCATTGGACGAAGCGCTGATGCGGCATTTCTACGGCGGCAATGTGGTGGTGCCGGGTCAGCAGGGCAGTCGCGGCAATGCAGCGCCGGACGATGCCTGATGTGACGCCGCCATTGTTGCCGCTGCCACCGCAGACGCCGCTGCAAGCCGATGATGCGGCGGCCGTGGCCAGCTACGGCGCGGAACTACTGGTCGCGATCGAGCAACTACTGGCTACGCCGCAGACCGGAATGGCCGCAGCGCGGCTGGTCGCGGAGATGGACAACATCCGCCAGGCGATGTCGGCAGCCGATGGTCGCCAGATCCGCCGTTCGGTGGGATTGTTTGGCCGCTTGTTGGGGCGTGATGTCGAGGCGCAGGCGCGGGCCGAGCAGCTGGCGAGGCAGCTCGATATCTGTCTGCTACGTGCCGATGCCTGCGTACAGGCCTTGCAGCAGGAGCTGGGCGAGCATCTGCAGCAGATTGCCCAGGTGCAGTTGGCGGTGGCCGCCATCGATGATTGGGCTGCTGCCGGCGAGGCCATCCCGCAACCTGCCGAGGTAGTGGCACGGGCCGCGTTGCAACGGCGCCTGCAACACCTGCGTGGGCTCGCCCGCCTGCGGCAGACCGAGGCCGACCAGCTACGTTTGCTGCACGCCCAGGGCGTGGAGCTGATCGAGCGCTACCAGCGTATCCGCGACGTCTTGTTGCCGCTTTGGCGGCAGCAAAGCCTGGCTGCGCGCGCCGCCGACAAGCAGGCGCAACTTGAACAGGCTGCGCAGGCGCAGTCACGGATTCTCGACGAGGTGAGGGCCATGCAGGCTAGACTGCGCTGAGATCCACCCTGCACATGATTGCTCGCGCGCCGCGGCGCGCCACTTGCTCAAGGAGAACTGCTGATGACCCAGGATTCGTTGCCGCTGCCGGCCGGCCCTTCCGCCGATGTTGATGGCACCACGCTGGTCGCCTTGGGGCTGAGCGAAGCCGACCGCCCGCAGATCGCGCAGATCGTGCGCACGCTGGACGACATCAGCCCGGGCAATCTGCATGTATTCGGCCGTGATGCGGCGGGCAAGAGTGCGGCCTTCTCCAGTCAGCTGTTGGACCACGTGCGCAACCGCGACCTGGATGCCTCGGGCGAGAAGCTCGGTGAGGTCGTGCGTATCGCCCGCTCGCTGAAGCTGGACGGTTTGAACGAGCGTTCCAAAGTGCCGGTGATCGGTGGCCTGATCGACCGCATGCGCGCTTCCAAAGGCGAGCTGGTGCAGAAATTCAGCGACACCAACCAGCAGATCGAGAGCCTGCTGCGTGATGTCGGTGCGCAGCAGGCGCAGATGGGCCAGCGCGTCGGTGAGTTTGATCGCATGCATGCCATCGTCCGTGACGAGCGGCAGAGCCTTGGTCTGCACATCGCTGCCGGCAAGCAACGCCTGGCCGAACTCAACAACGAGTTGCACGCGCTGGTTGGTCTGGAAGATCCGCAGTCGCGCATTCGGCGTGGCGAGATCGACAACGCGATCCGTCTGCTCGACAAGCGCGTGGGTGATCTGACGGTGATGCAGCACGCGGCTGACCAGTCGCTGCCGATGATCCGCCTGATCCAGGCCAATGCGATCCAGCTGATCGAGAAATTCAACGCTGTACGCGACATCACCATCCCGTCGTGGAAGCGCCAGTTCGCCATCCAGCTGTCGCTGGGCGAGCAGAAGAATGCGGTGGATCTGTCCAATGCCATCGACGATGCCACCAATGAGCTGATGCGCCGCAATGCCGACCTGATGCGCCAGACCTCGGTGGAAACGGCCAAGGCCAACCAGCGTGCGGTGATCGATGTGGCGACCCTACGCCATGTCCACGAGCAGCTGATCGCCACGGTGGAAGAGGTGCGCAGCATCCACCGCGAAGGCATGCAGCAGCGGCAGCAGGCGGAAGTCGAGTTGGCGCGTCTGCGCGAGGATGTGCAGCAGCGGCTGGCACAGCCGACGCAGGGCGCAGGAATGTAGGAGCAGCGCTGTTTGTAGGAGCGGCGTCAGCCGCGAAGCCGGCGATGCGTCAGACGCCGTTGGCACCAGCGCCGTTGCTCCCTCCCTTTTGCGTAGCAAAGGGGAGGGTTGGGGAGGGGTAAGCTCTCAGGCCTTTCAAGTATTGTCAGCTTCGCGGCTTACGCCGCTCCTACAAAAGCTGCTTGCGCAGCCAATCCGCCAATGCATTCACACGCGGATCCTGCTGGTCGCCGGCAGTGCACAGCGCCCAGCAACCTTCAGTATCAACAAACCCCCACGGCGCGATCAGGCGGCCGTTGACCAGATCGTCAGCGACCAGTGGCTCAGGCGCAATCGCGATGCCCAATCCGGCGACAGCAGCTTCCAGCATGTAATACAGGTGCTCCAAGCCGGTGCCATAACTCAGTTCGTCCGCATCAATGCCATTGCGCGCTGCCCAGGTCGGCCACGCCTGTGGGCGTGAGCGCGTATGCAGCAGTGCATGACCACGCACGGCATCGATAGGCTGCCGGGCCAGTACATGCGCACCATGCATCGAAGGGCTGAACACCGGGCCGATCCGCTCGGGCGCCAGCGTGTGTACCTGCCAGCCGTTCGGCCAAGGGGCCTGGCCGAGCATCAGTGCTGCATCCAGCCCGTCCAGCCGCGGGGCGAAATCGCCATCCTGGGCCGCCAGATGGAGGGTCAGGCCGGGCAGGTCACGTTGCAGGTCCTGCAGGCGCGGGATCATCCAGCGCGCCAGCAGGCTGCCGGGGCAACCAAGTACGAAGGCGTCATTGCGCTGCGGCCGGCGCAGCGAGGAAATGCAGTCGCGCAGCTGCGAGAACGCGCCGGAAGTCGCCTCCAGAAGCCGATGGCCAGCGGCGTTGGGGCGGATGCCGCGGCCGTCGCGTTCAAACAGGACCAATCCCAGTTCTTCTTCCAGCGCCCGCAGTTGCCGGCTCACTGCACCATGGGTGACATGCAGCTCGGCGGCGGCCATGCTGACGCTGCGCAGCCGTGCTGCAGCCTCGAAGGCACGCAAGGCATTGAGCGAGGGCAGGGGCTGGCGGGTCTTCATGTGAGTTTTTCTAACATGTAGTCGCCAAATTATCCATTTTTATGTCATCGGCCCTGCGCTAGAGTGCTTGCCTGTTCCTTGTAGCCGTGACGTCATGACTGATTCGTCGATCTCCGATTTCCACGCCTTCCCTGATGCGCGTGGGCACTTTGGCCGCTTTGGTGGCAGCTTTGTCGCCGAAACTCTGGTCGGGCCGCTGCAGGAGCTGGCAGCCGCCTACGATCAGGCGCGGGTCGATCCGTCCTTCATTGCCGCCTACGACAAGGACCTGAAGCATTACGTAGGCCGGCCCAGCCCGATCTACCACGCCGAACGCCTTAGCAAGGACGTCGGCGGCGCGCAGATCCTGCTCAAGCGTGAGGACCTGAACCACACCGGCGCGCACAAGGTGAACAACACCATCGGCCAGGCCTTGCTGGCCGCGCGTATGGGCAAGACCCGCATCATCGCCGAGACCGGTGCCGGCCAGCACGGCGTGGCCTCGGCCACGGTCGCCGCGCGGTTGGGCATCGAATGCGTGGTGTACATGGGCGCCACCGATATCGAGCGGCAGAAGATCAATGTGTATCGGATGAAGCTGCTCGGTGCCACCGTGGTGCCGGTCAGCAGCGGCTCGGCCACGCTCAAGGATGCGCTCAACGAAGCGATGCGCGACTGGGTCACCAATGTGCGCGATACCTTCTACATCATCGGTACTGTCGCTGGCCCGGACCCGTATCCGCGCATGGTGCGTGACTTCAACGCCATCGTTGGCCGCGAGGCGCGTGCGCAGATGCTTGAATACTATGGCCGTCTGCCCGATGCGATCACCGCTTGCGTCGGTGGTGGCTCCAACGCGATCGGCCTGTTCCATGCCTTCCTCAATGACCGCGAGGTCAAGATCTACGGTGCCGAAGCTGCCGGCGACGGCATCCATACCGGCCGTCACGCCGCCTCCATTTCGGCGGGGCGCCCGGGCGTGCTGCATGGCAACCGTACCTATGTGCTGTGCGATGACGATGGCCAGATCACCGAGACCCATTCGATTTCCGCCGGCCTGGATTATCCCGGTGTTGGCCCCGAGCATTCTTTCCTGTCCGATACCGGTCGCGCGCAGTACGTGGGCATCACTGATGAGGAAGCGCTGGCCGCCTTCCATCGCCTGACCCGCATTGAAGGCATCCTGCCGGCGCTGGAATCCAGCCATGCGGTTGCCCATGCGATCAAGCTGGCGCGCGAGTTGCCCAAGGACGCGCTGGTGCTGTGCAATCTGTCCGGTCGCGGTGACAAGGACGTACACACCATCGCCGCGCGCGAAGGCTTGGTGCTGTGATGGTCGGCTTCGCGAGTCCCGGTTCGCTGCGCACGCCGTTGCTGCTGGGCCTGGTTTCGGCCTTGGCCGCATGCGCGCCGTCAGCCCCCGCGCCGGAACCTGCTGCAGCTCCGCCGGCGCCTGTTGCGCCCGCGGCAGCAAAGGCGTCCCGGGCACCCGCCCCGGCAGTGAGTCCCGCTACCAGTGCCGCGGCCGGCCTGGGTCAGTTGGGTGAGCTGCGCATCGGCGCACCGTTCGGCAAGGCACCGGGCGACAAGGCGTTCGTCTCGCACGGCATGCGTGGGGCGATGGAAGGTGACTGCGAGTACTACGACAAGGGCTCCTTGCCCGAGAACATGTCGATGATGGTGATCGCCGATCGCATAGTGCGCTTCGAGGTGAATACCCCCTTCGAACCTGGCCAGGAGGTCGCCACCCCAGCGCCTGGTGCCGAGGTGACGCCGTTCAATCTGTGGGTGGGAATGACGGTCACCCAGGCCAAGCAGCATCTGCCGGCGGGCGTGGTGACCAGTCCGCATGCCTATAACTCGCCGAACGGCGACTACCTGACCTGGACCGACAAGGCAGCCAAGCTGGCCCTGCGCCTGGAGACACTCGACGGCCTGATCACCTCGATTTACTGGGGCCAGCCCGATGCGGTTGAACTGATTGAAGGATGTGCCTGAGATGGCTGTTACCCGAATTGACGAATGCTTCGTCCGCCTGCGTGCCTCCGGCCGCAAGGCATTGATTCCCTTCATCACCGCTGGCGACCCCTCGCTGGAGGCGACCGTGCCGGTGATGCATGCGCTGGTCGAGGCCGGTGCCGACGTTATCGAGCTGGGCGTGCCGTTTTCCGACCCGATGGCCGAT
This sequence comes from Stenotrophomonas sp. STEN035, assembly GCF_056759935.1. NCBI lineage: Bacteria > Pseudomonadati > Pseudomonadota > Gammaproteobacteria > Lysobacterales > Lysobacteraceae > Stenotrophomonas > Stenotrophomonas sp. STEN035. The sequence continues at coordinate 759 of NZ_JBRRDY010000035.1, read as the reverse complement.
GGCCCGACCATCCAGCGCAGCTCGGAGCGTGCTTTGGCGCGCGGGGCAGGGCGGCAGTACGTGCTGGATACCGTGGCGCGCTTTCGCCAGACCGATGCGACCACCCCGGTGGTGTTGATGGGTTATCTGAATCCGGTTGAGATCCGCGGTTATGCGCGCTATGCCGAAGAGGCTGTGGCAGCTGGTGTGGACGGCATTCTGCTGGTCGATCTGCCGCCGGAAGAGGCTGATGAGCCACGAGCGGCGTTTGCCGAAGCCGGCCTGGCCCTGATCCTGCTGGCCTCGCCGACCAGTAGCGATGCGCGCCTGGACAGCCTTTGCCAGGCGGCGCAGGGCTATCTGTATTACGTCAGCTTTGCTGGCGTGACCGGAGCCTCCGAGCGCCTGGACAGTTCCGCGGCCGGTGAGCGCCTGCGCCTGCTGCGCAGCCGTTCCAGCGCGCCGGTAGTTGCGGGCTTCGGCATCAAGGACGCGGCCAGCGCGGCGGCGATGGCGGCGGATGCCGACGGTGTGGTGGTTGGTAGTGCGTTGGTCTCAGCCATGGATGAGATGATCGATCCGGTGGCCGCGGCTGCAGCATTTCTCAAGCCGCTGCGCGAAGCCCTGGATCGCTGAACGGCGTGACCTGTAGTGGGGGGGGGGGGGGGGGGGGGGGGGGGGGGGCGGCGGGGGGGGCGGGGGCTCGGAGCTGGGGGGAGCGGGGGCGGGGAGGGGGACGGGGCGGTCGCGGGGCGCGGGGGCGGCCCCGGGGCGCGGCGG